>CAYYCW010000209.1:0-1511 GCA_964470435.1 uncultured Treponemataceae bacterium | reverse complement strand
ATCTTGCCGCCTTCCTTTTGGCAAGCATCGCTAAAATTGTTCACAAGCCTTTCCTTAATATTTATTTAGCAGTCCGAAAGATTTCACGAAGAGCAGCTTTCGCACTCTTCGACTTCAAGCGACCTGCTTCTTACGTAATAGACGCTTTTAGCGCCTCCTTCCCAAGCCAGCATGTAAAGCTCCATTAGCTGCCTCATGGTAAAGTCGTTTGTGATGTAAAAATTCATGCTTTGCCCCTGGTCAACGTGCCTTTGCCTCACCGTACAGGCACGCGCTGACCAGCCTTGCTCAATCTGGTGTGCACCCTTGTAGTACCACCAAGTCTCGTCAGAAAGGGCAGGCGCTGTGCGCGCTATCATGTGCCCCTTTTTCTCTTCCAAAAAGAAGCGGTTCATCACAGGATCAATGCCAGCCGTAGTGCCCGCTATTATGCTTGTAGAGCTTGTAGGCGCTACCGCCAATAGGTAGCCGTTACGCATTCCGTCTTTAGCGACACGCTCGGCAAGCGCCTGCCAGCGCTCGGAATTGTAGTCGCGCTTAGCGAAATACGCCCCTGTTTGCCAGTCAGAGCCTTCAAACATGCTGTAGGTGCCCTTCTCAGCCGCGTTTTCCGTGCTTGACTTTATCGCGGCGTAGTTTATCTCTTCAAAAAGGGCATCCGCAAAGGCTAAGTGCTCTTCTGATTCCCACTTTATATTTTTCTTTGCTAAAAGATGATGCCAGCCCGAAACGCCAAGCCCTATAGCCCTGTACTTTTTGCTTGTAATTTCAGCAAAAGGAAGCGGGTAAAAGTTCAAGTCAATGACGTTATCAAGCGCCCTGACAGCAGCTTCCACCACAGAAGCAAGGTGTTCCTTATCCTCAACGTGGATGTTTCCCAAACAAAGGGATGCTAGGTTACAGACAACAAAATCGCCGGGTTTTGCCGAAGAAACCACTACAGGATCTCCGTCCCTTGTAGTTACCTCTGTTTGGAGGGCTTCAATTTCAGATGTGTTTTGCATAATCTCTGTGCAAAGGTTGGAGCTGTAGATCATTCCTGCATGGCCGTTGGGGTTCATCCTGTTGGCAGCGTCCCTAAAGAAAGCGAACGGAGTGCCTGTTTCAACAGCACTTTTTAGTATTAGGCGCACTAGGTCTTTAAGCTTTACAGCCTTCTTTTTTATCCTTGCGTCGCGCACGCACTGCCTGTATTTTTCTTCCCATTCATCGCCCCAATAGTCCTCAAGATGAAAGCCCGTTGCTGTAAAAATCTCATGCGGGCACATTAAATACCAGTCCTGGCTTAAGTCCTCGCGCACCATTTTCCAAAAAAGGTCAGGATAGCAAACAGCAGGGAAAACGTCGTGCGCCTTCATCCTGTCGTCGCCATTATTGGTGCGAAGCTGCAAAAACTCAAGCAAGTCCTTGTGCCAGGCGTCCAAGTAGACAGCACAAGCGCCTGCGCGCACTCCAAGCTGGTCAACGGCTACCGCCGTGTCGTTTGCAAGGCGAATCCAGCGCACAATGCC
>CAYYCW010000208.1:0-1602 GCA_964470435.1 uncultured Treponemataceae bacterium | reverse complement strand
GCATCAGGGGACGGACATTGTGCCGCTGCAGTTTATAGGCTTTGCCGAAAGCCAGCGCGGCGAGGATGTCGAGGCGGAAGGCTCAACAAGCCAAAAGAAGCTCCTTGCAAACCTTGCAGCGCAAATTACAGCCTTTGCTAAGGGCAAGGACGATGAAAATTCAAACAAGCAGTTTAACGGCGAGCGGCCTTCGAGCCTAATTTACGGCAAGGTGCTTGAGCCAAAAACTATGGGCGCGCTTTTAGCGCATTTTGAAAACAAGATTATGTTTCAAGGCTTTGCGTGGAATCTAAATAGCTTTGACCAAGAGGGTGTGCAGCTGGGAAAGAAACTTACTAAAAGCGCGCTTTCTGGTGGCGAGATGGATGAAGCCCTTGCAGCGTATGCTGCGCTTCTTATGCAATAGCGAGATGGGGCAGGATGCGCAAAAAAGTGCACCTTAGGTTAGGTGGCTAAATAGCATTCGAACTCCGATTGCTATAAGGATTGCGCCACCCGCAATTTGCGCGTACACGCCAAAAACGCAGCTAGCTTTCTTTCCAATAAAAAAGCCGCCCGCGCAAATAATAAACGTTACCATTCCTATTACAAGCGCAGATGAAAGCATTTGTGGCGACGGCATTGAAGCGTAGATAACGCCAACGGAAAGCGCGTCAATGCTTGTGGCTACGGCAAGGGCTAAAAGTGTCCTGATTGATTCAAGCCCTTTAGCCTTTTCTTGGCCGGGGCAATCGGAGCTTTGCGAGCTACCCGCATTCCTTTGCCTCAGTTCTGACACAGAAGAAAGGAGTGTGCGTCCTCCAACAAAGCTTAGCAAGATAAATGCTATCCAGTGGTCAACTGAGGAAATGTATCGTATAAAGAAAGAAGCGAAAAACCAGCCTGCCATCGGCATTCCAAATTGGAATGCGCCAAAGGCAAGGGCAGCCCTAAGCATAACAGCCGCGCCAATGCTTGAAGTGCAAGCTGCAGCAACAGATACGGCGAACGCGTCCATGGCAAGCGACGCGCCAAGCAATAGCGTTTGAAGCATTAAAGCGCCATCTCCTCCATTAGGCGAAAATACTTGGCAGCAAGGTTTTTAGCCTTTGCTGCAGCAAGCCCACTGTAGCGCGCGGGGTCAGAAAAGAAGGCTGATGCTTCAGGAATGCCTAACCGCTCAAGCTGCGCGGTTATTTTGCTAAAAGCGCTCTCGTGCTTTTTAAGCGCTGTAAAAAAATCCTCGCCCGCATTTTCCGCTTCAAGCGTTATTTGCCTTATAACCTCGTGAGCGTCAGAATCTCCTGCTTGCGCAAGAAGAAGATAGGCGGGCTCTGCCAAAACCCCGCCCTTAACTTTTCCGCCTGCAAGCGCAAGGTTAGCCCTCATTTTTTCCCTATCCGCTTGCAGACTTGCCACAACGGAGCGCATTCTTTCGGCAGCAAGTGCAAAGCCCGCAATGTAGTCTGCTGCAAAGCGCCCACTTGCGGAATTGGTTAAGTCGCGCTGGTGCTCTGAAATTTGGTCCATAAAGAAGCTAATGGCGCGTGGGGCAAAGGCTTTCCACAAGCTTTTTACGTGCTCCGAGTTCCAAGGGTTCCGCTTTTGCGGCATTGTAGAAGA
>CAYYCW010000207.1:0-1686 GCA_964470435.1 uncultured Treponemataceae bacterium | reverse complement strand
CGCGTTTGCAGCAGGCATCATGTTCTTCTGGATTATGAAAAAAGACACCGCAATAGCCGCCGTGCAACTAGGCAGTGAAACGCCTGTAAAGAAGTGGTTTATACCCTTCGGCAAATACGTGATTGTGCCGCTTTGCATCCTGTGCTTTATACTAGGCATAGCAATGGGGGGAATAGGGTGATTTAGTCTTTAGCTTTTAGCGTATTGGACTGTGTAAGGAGTCAGTTGCCTAGCTTATCCAGTTGGCAGTTAACAGCGTATAGAGAATATAGCTCTAAGCTCCCCGCTGTGGAGCACCCGCAGCGTAGCTTCTAGCGGGCACATCTCCTCGTAAGGAAACTAAAAGCTAACAGTTTCCAGCTCTCTTTAACTTACGCGTAACATAAGCCGATAATGAGGCGTGAGGTTTTAATATGCTTCAGAATATTGTCTTTCAAGATAATTTGTATCAGCTTACCCGCTCCATAGAAGGCGTGCATGAGGGGCTAATGCTAAATTTGCACCCTGAATACTTTCACAAAAAGATTATGGCGGATATCTTGTTTTTTGACACTTGCATTACCCGAATACAGTCTGACATACAGCAAAACTCAAAACTTTCGGGCTATATCTATTTAATGAAAGCTATTTATTCTTGCCAGGAAAAGTTTATAGGCTTGCTTGACTTTATATTGCAAAAAAACACGCCCATAGCAGACGTCTTTAACAATGACATGGAAAAGTTAAAGCCAATAAGAAGCCGACACGTCAGCCTTAAGAACGAAAGTAGCGAAAAGATTACAAAAGCTGAAAGATCAAGCGACTCTCGCGATATTGTTTCTGTAAGCGAGCTTTCCGAGCTTCTTAACTTTGCTAATCCGTAAACTCGCGCCTTTTGAGAATAACAGGCGGCTTTCTCTGCGGCAGAAAAATTGAATGCCCGCCAGGGGAAATAAGGCCCGCTATGGACAGGGCACGCGAGTCCTTTTTTGCAGCCCTTGGAGACCTTTCCGGCAAGGCTTTCCTTGACGTTTTTAGCGGATCGGGTCTTTGCGCGCTTGAAGCAGTTTCAAGGGGAGCAACGCGCGTAACCCTAGTGGAAAAGGACAAGCGCAAGGCAGAGACTATCCTTAAAAACGTTTCAATTTCGCCAATAAGGATAAAGTGTGTGTTTTTATCCGCTGAACTCTACCTTTTACGCTCAAAAGAAGCGTTTAATATTATCTATTTTGACCCGCCGTTTAAGTACGCCTTTCATGCAAGCCTTATAAAAACTTGTGGCGAAAAAGGCATTCTGGAAAGTGGCGGGTTAGCGCTTATTCACCGCCCTCGCGACATTAAAATACCGGATGCTCCTTCTCCTTCAATGGAGCTTGCAGACAGGCGGTTTTACGGCAGATCAGTCGTTGACTTTTACGCAAAGAAATAGCCTTTAAGCGTTAAGGCTTGCAAGCGCTTCTGCCTCCATACCTGCGTCCATCGCGTCTGCAACCCTTTTTGAATAGGCAACTGCTTCTACAACGGTTTTAGCGCCAAATACAACATCGCCAGAGCCATAAACCTTTTCGCAAGTGGTTTGCCCATTTTCATCAGTTATTAAAAAGCCTTCTTCAGAAACCTTAAGGCCAGGCGTTGTGTTTACAAGCTTATCCTTTGGGCGCTGGCTTATGGCAATTATTGTAGTGTCAGCCTTTTCTTGAATAAGCT
>CAYYCW010000206.1:0-1709 GCA_964470435.1 uncultured Treponemataceae bacterium | reverse complement strand
AAGAAGAGGAAAGCGCAGACGAAACACCCGCCGAAGGCAGCAATGAGGAAGAGCAAGAAGAAATAGACGGGGAAACCGCCGCTGAAAGCGCCAATGAAGGCGATAATTCAGATACTAACGAATAAGGGAGGGGAATATGGCTAACTTTTCTACTGCTGTAGCCGAAGAAAATGAAATTGTAAAGGCAGAGGACGTATCTTACGGATACGAGGCCGCAATAAACAACGTTGCCCTTGCATTGCAAGGCGTTTTAGGCAGCACAAATGGCAATTACGTTATCGGGGGCACTGTAACCCCCTACAGCGGCGGCGGGCTAAACGTTATGATTGCGCCCATTTATGCCTATTGTTCAAGCACAGAGGTAGCGGTTGTTGAAACCGATTCATCGGGGCCTATATCTTTCGAGGAAGAAAGCAGCGCAGACAGGATAGACATTATCGAAGTGCAAGGCTTAGAAGAAGGCTACGACTATCAAGTGCGCATGTTTAATAACCCTAGCACGGGCGTAAAAACATCCGAATCAATGAACACAAAAAAGCGCATTAGTCTATCCGTTGCCGTAAAAAAAGGCACATCGGGGGCGGCTTCTGCGCCTGCAGTAGATGAAGGCTGGGTAAAACTAGCCGAAGTGCGCATTTTAGCTGCAAATAGCACAATACAGGAAGCGCAAATTGCAAACGTTACGGCGCGGGAATACGGCGAGGCAAATAGCGATTGGACTACAGACGCGTCGGCAACGTATAACCCCGGAGAACTTTCTCAAGTGTTTGGCGCATTCCTTGTTGCGCATAATGACGATGGCACGCATAAAGCCGCTGTTATCGACAGGGACGATATTAACTGGGGGACGGGGAGCGCTCAAGTAAACGGCTCCCAAATGCCTTTAGGTCAAAGTATGAGACTTTACGGCACAGACTTTCCCTCATCCGAAAGCGTAACATCGCTATTGTTGGCATTAGTTTCTCATATAAACTTGCTTTATCCTTTTGCTAATAATCTGCTATCCCGCTACACATTCACCGAAATTTCCCCCGTTGCGGCTTCTACAGAAAACGTTGACATTGAAAAAGGCAGCATTATGGAGATTGACGGCGTTGCGGTTACAGACGGGCAAGCGGTACTTTTAAAAGACCAAGACGATAAAACAGAAAACGGCATCTGGCGTGTATCGGCGGAAGGCGCATGGACGCGATACGATGGCTTTACTGCAAGCAATAATGAAGCGCTTACGCATAAGCTAATTCTTGTTTCAGGTGGGACAGAAAACGGCGGCAAAGTCTTTTACCTTGAAGGCGACACTTACACGATAGGCACAGATAGGCTTGAGTTCCTTGAAAGCATTTTTTCCGACCGCGCCCTACCATATAAGGCGGTCATTAGGGACGGGGAGGGGCAACTTGTAATACCTACAAAAAGGCCAGTAAATCCTATCGATGGCTCAATCTGGATTAGTGAGGAGTATGAGGAAGATGAAAATGATGAAGAAGAGGAGGAAGAATAATGCCTACACTTAAGATAATGAAGAAGGGCAAAATTTATCAAGTCCCGCTTGTGCTTTATCCAGAATACGCTTCACCTACAGGTGTTCCTTGCTATTGTGTCCAGTTTAACGGGGAAACATATTACGCTTTTACATCAGCGCTTGAAACGCACGCTGTTAAATCATTTCGCCGCAACAAAAAAACCTACTACCTTGTAACCCAACACGA
>CAYYCW010000205.1:0-1710 GCA_964470435.1 uncultured Treponemataceae bacterium | reverse complement strand
GCTAAAGGCTAAAGGCTTTTAGCTTTCTTATTGGCTCCTAGCTTCCCTCAAGATTAAAAAGCGGTTTTTACTAAACTCAATTAGCCTTTCTTCTTGCATTTTTCCTAGCTCTTTGGAAAGGGCGCTGCGCTCAACATTGAGATAGTCTGCAAGCTGTTGCCTGTCAAAGGGAATTGCAAACACGTGTTCGCCTTTTTGGACAGCCACCGAATTAAGGTATGCAAGAACGCGCTCCCTAATTGTTTTAGGCGAAGTGTGAAAGCTTTTAAGCGAAAGTATGAGGTTTTTTTCCGCAGTAATTTCAAGAAGGTTCACCATAAATTTGAGAGCCCAAGCCTTTGCGCCTATGCTTTGGGAAAGTATTTCTTGCACTCCAAAAAAGCAAACAGTGCAGTCTGTGTTTGCCACAACGTCAACCATTATTGCCTTGTCCTTGCAAAGCGCGTAGCTTTCACCAAACAGCACGCCCTCATCCGCGTAGCTTAGTATTGTGCGCCTTCCCCAAATGTCGTTGCTTTCTATTGTAACGTTTCCTTCCAAAATCATGCCAAACTTTTTAAGAATGGTTCCAGCGCGCAAAATTCTATTTCCCTTTTTATAGGATTTTTCTTCCGCCCTCATGGATATAAGCGCTTCTTCAATTTCTTCTTTACTCATCGTAAAAAAAAGGCTTGTTTTTTTTAAAAATTCTATATTCATAATTTTTTTTACCGTGATGTTGTTTTAACAACAGAAAACTATAAAAGGATTATTGTAAAATTGAGGCAACAAATCAACACGCGCAGGTTGCGTAAAAGGAGAAAAGCATGATAAGGCAAATAATTAAAATTGATGAAGAAAAATGCGACGGATGCGGCGTCTGCGTTACAGCTTGCCATGAGGGGGCTATTGAAATAATAGGGGGAAAGGCTAAGCTTGTTAGGGAAAACTTTTGCGATGGGCTTGGCAACTGCTTGCCTGCTTGCCCCGCAGGTGCTATTTCTTTTGAAAATAGGGAAGCGCCTGCTTACGATGAGGAAGCTGTAAAGCAAAGCCAGATGGCGCAGCACGCAAAACATCATGAATTCGGAGGTTGTCCTAGCGCGCGGACTGCGGTTTTTGCGCCATTGGCTAAGGCGCAAAATGCCTTGCCCGCAAAAAAGGAAGCGGGGCAAGCTTCGTCTGAGCTTCGCCAATGGCCTATCCAAATTAAGCTTGTACCTTTTGAAGCTAACTTTTTTAACGGTGCTGAACTTTTAATCGCGGCCGATTGCGCGGCTTACGCTTACGCTTCAATGCATTCTGAGTTTATGCGTGGCCGCGTAACCTTAATAGGCTGCCCTAAGCTTGATGATACAGACTATTCTGAAAAGCTTGCTGCAATAATTGAGCACAACGATATAAGAAGCGTAACGGTTGTAAAGATGGAAGTGCCCTGCTGCACAGGCCTTCAAATTATGACAGAAAACGCGCTTAAAAATAGCGGCAAGAGGATACCGCATCAAGTTGCAACAATTTCAAGAGATGGCAGGCTCTTGGACTAGGGTACGCGCGCCTTTGCTGGCGGTTTACGAAAAACAAGAAATTAGTTTGAAATTAGTTTATAGTTAAAAGTTGAAAGTTCTTGGGTAAAGCAAGGAGAGTTCTACAAGATGAGCTTCTTGCTATGCCCTAGTACTTAAAACTTAAAACTTAAAACTTAAAACTTAAAACTTAAAACTTAAAACTTAA
>CAYYCW010000204.1:0-1712 GCA_964470435.1 uncultured Treponemataceae bacterium | reverse complement strand
AGGCACGTCAACGCCAACTTCAATAACGCTTGTAGCAACTAAAATTTTGATTTTGCCCGCCTTAAAGCCTTCCATAATTTTTCGCTGCTCTTCTGTTTCTATCTTAGAGTGAATTAGCGCTATAGAGATGCCGGGAAAGACGCGCGTGCGCAAATCCTCGTATGTTTCCTCTGCCGAAGTAATGCTTGCGGCGCCATGTCCTTCTGCAATGGCGGGGCATACAACGTAGACTTGCCTGCCTGCGTCTATCTCTTTTTGCAAAAAGTCGTAAAGCTTAGCCTCGTTTCCCTTGCGCACAAGGTGCGTCTTTACGGGCTTGCGGCCGGGCGGGCTTTCGCGTATTGTAGAAATATCTAGGTCGCCAAAGACTGAAAGAGCAAGCGTGCGGGGTATTGGCGTCGCGCTCATCATTAAAAGATGAGGCGCCTTGCCTTCAGGCGATGACTGCCTTCCCTTTTCTATCAGCGCCGCGCGCTGCAAAACGCCGAATCTGTGCTGCTCGTCAACAATAGCAAGCGCAAGGTTATTATATTCAACATCGCGAGAAAAAAGCGCGTGCGTGCCTATGACAAAATCTATATTGCTCTCCTTTAGCTCTCGTAAAAGAAGCTCGCGCCCTGAAGCCTTTAGGTTGCCCGTCAAAAAGGCGATTCTAATTCCTGTGGGCTCAAGGTACTTTGCAGCTGTTTCCGCATGTTGCCTTGCCAAAAGCTCTGTAGGAACCGCAAGGGCACATTGCTTGCCCGCCTGCACAGCTCCTGCCGCCGCTAAAAAGGCGACAAGCGTCTTGCCTGACCCAACATCACCTTGCAAAAGGCGCGCCATCGGCATGTCATCCCGCGCCATATCAGCGTTTATTTCTGTAACGGCGCGGCTTTGCGCAAGAGTAAGCGCAAAGGGCAGACGGCTAATTACCGCTTGCTGAAGCGGCAAAAGCTCTGCGCCTGGCGCGTCTTCCGCATTGCTTGCATCGTCTTTTTGCTTGTATTCCGGGAGCTTCCCGCGCCGTTCAATGGATTGCTTGCCAAGTGCATATTCAAAAAAGAAAAACTCTTCAAAAATGATAGCTCGCCTTCCTTCTTCGGTTTCTTTCATTGAACGCGGCGCATGCATAAGTTTAAGCACTTCTTGCTTTGAAGGAATGCCGTGCTTTGCCCGTATTTCTGCCGAAAGCTCTGAGTCAATGCCATGCGCGTATTGGGAAAGCGCTGCGTGGATAAGGTTACGCAGCCTATTTTGCGTCAATCCCTCAGTTAAGGGATAAATCGGCAGGATATTCGGCTTGCGGAGGATGGCGTCTTCGCTTTCTATTTCAAAGCTTGAAGACTGCATCTCACCATATCGCCAAGAAAACACGCCGTAGACAACGCAGCGGCTGCCCACAGGAAATTGGTTTTCTAGGAATGACCTGTTAAAGCAAACAAGGGCAGCCCTATTACCCTCTTCATCCATTATGATGAGCTTTAGTGTGCGCATCCTTGCAGAGCCAATCCAAGCGTGTGCGGCAACCGTGCACTTTAGATGCAACTTTGCCCGTGTTCCCGCTAATGAGAGCGTGTGAAACTCTGTGCGGTCTTCCCAAGCGCGGGGCCAATGCAAGAGAAGATCAGCTACTGTGCGAATGCCCAGCTGAGATAAAAGGGCTTCTGCTGTCCTTCCCGCGCCCCGCACCCTATTTATGGGTGTTGTGATTTCAGAGATTAGCATTAAAT
>CAYYCW010000203.1:0-1733 GCA_964470435.1 uncultured Treponemataceae bacterium | reverse complement strand
CCCGCGCCCCGCACCCTATTTATGGGTGTTGTGATTTCAGAGATTAGCATTAAATAGGCATGGAAACTGCAAGCATTGTAAGTTTTGCAACTAAAATTGCGCCCCCTACACGAAGCACAAGAATGGAAAGAAAAGACACTATAATGCGCGTCCTGTAAGCCACATTTCCTCTTTTAAAGAAAATTTGGGAAACAGAGCTTATAATGGGATTAAGGAAGTTGTCCATCATAATCCAAAAGTTGCTTCTCATCTTATGCTGATAGACAAAGTCATAGATAATGCGCACAAATAAAAATATAAGGATGAGTGTAATCATGAATGAAAAGAATGCCCAAACAACCTGTATTACCCCTGCAAGCACAAAGCCTACTGAAAATCTGCCCGTGTAAGCAAAATGGCGAAGCGCCATGGAAAGAACTGAAAGTGCACCAAGCGCCAATATAGGCGAAAAGTCTACTACCCCTATTCTTGCAAATCTAAAGCGGCGGAACAGCTGTAAAAAAGGCTCGCAAATGGAGGCTAAAAGCCTACCAAAGGCAGAATAGCGCAATTCAGGCATCCACGAAAGGAGAATATAGATTACGCAAACAAGGGCGTAAAGCTGTACTAGAGAGGAAATGGCTTCAAAAACCGCTTGCATAAGGTTCCTCCGGTTATTCTTTCCACACGGAAAGGACGCAAGGCTGATTTCTTAAATCAGCAAGAACGCTTTCATCAGCCTTGGTTAAAATCTGGGACGATGCCTTTATCACAAAGCTTGCTTCCCTTATATCCAAGTGCAAATACACAGAACAAGTCCCCTTAGCTTCGCAAAGGTAATCGCGCAAGGGTTCTAGCCTTTCTTTTTCTGTAAATACGGGGTTAAGCTGAATATGGACTTCCCGCACTGCCTTCACTTTAAGCTCTTCGGGGCTTGAAACCTCTGACACGTGCATTGAAGAGCCAAAGGATTCCGAGTTTTCTACCTTGCCGCTAAAGGAAAGCACTGACCCTTCTTGCACTAAATGTTTGCATTGTTCCCAAACATTGGGGAAAAAGGTAAGCTTGAATGAGCCGTAAAAATCTTCAGCAAATGCAGTGCCCATCTCCTTGCCTGCCCTTGTTGCCCTTGGAGCAACTTCCTTTACTATGCCAAGCATTGTGTATGTCTTTTCTTCTGAAGCGCTTTTAAGTCGAAACGAAGGCATTGTAACGTTTTGCTCAAAAAGCGCCTTGTAAGGATCAAGCGGATGACCTGAAATATAATAGCCTATTAGTTCACTTTCCTTGTTAAGCTTTTCGCTTAAAGGCCAATCCTCAAGTTGCTGAAAAAGAAACTCCGGGAACTCCTCTTCTTGTGCGCCTTCAAAAAGGCTTGCCTGGCCAAAAGAGCCCGCATCCTTCTTTTTTTCTGCAAAAGCCATAGCTTCAACTAAGCTATTAAGGAGCGTTGGGCGATTTATACCCAGATTGTCAAAGGAACCAGCCTCAATTAGGGCTTCAAGGGTTTTTTTGTTCACGGTGCGCAAGTTCACTCTATCCAAAAAATCCATAAAGCTTGCAAATGGTCCGCCCTTTTCCCGCTGCAACAGTATTTCCTCTGCCGCAGCCTCTCCAAGCCCCTTAATCCCCCTAAGCCCAAAGACAATGCGCCCGTCAACAACATTAAACGCCTCATCGGACCTGTTGATATCAGGCGGGTCAATCTCTATTCCCATTGAGCGGCCTTCAGCAATGTATTCAGGCAGCTTGTC
>CAYYCW010000202.1:0-1770 GCA_964470435.1 uncultured Treponemataceae bacterium | reverse complement strand
CGCGGCTACAAGGCAGAAGAGAATATCGTCATAGGAAATGTCGCACTCTACGGGGCAACTTCTGGCGCAGCCTTTATAAACGGAATTGCGGGCGAGCGGTTTTGCGTGCGAAATTCCGGCGCCATTGCAGTGGCTGAAGGCTGCGGGGACCACGGTCTTGAATACATGACAGGCGGCGTGGCGGTGATACTCGGCCCTGTAGGCAGGAATTTTGCAGCTGGAATGAGCGGCGGCATAGCTTACGTTTACGACATGGAGCACACGCTTTACCGCCGGCTTAACAAGGATCTCATCTCTATGGAAGAGCTTTCGGATTCAAGGGATATCCAAAGGCTAGAAGAGCTTATAAAAGCGCACCATAAAGAGACAGGCAGCGAGCTTGCATTGCGCATACTTGAATGCTTTGAAAGCTGCATTCCTCATTTTAAGAAAATAATCCCGCATGATTACCGAAGGATGCTAGAAGAAATTGACAAGGCTGAAGGACGAGGCCTTGAGCGAGAAGAAGCTGTCCTTGAAGCCTTTTACGCCGCGACAAGCTCAAGGTAGAAGCAAAGCCTTTACGCCTAGCTTGCGAAATTAGGAGAATACAATGGGAAAAGCTACAGGATTTTTAGAATACGCAAGAAAAGAGAACGCAGCCACATCCCCGACAGGCAGAGTTGCGGGCTTTGACGAGTTCCACACGCAGCTTCCTTCTGAAGAAAGGCGCACTCAAGCTGCCAGGTGCATGAACTGCGGCGTGCCAATGTGTCAGTCGGCGTTGCAGCTAAAGGGAATGGTTACAGGTTGCCCTCTTCATAACCTTATCCCCGAATGGAATGACGCGCTTTACCGCGGCCTTTATGAAGAAGCTTACGCTCGCCTTGCCAAGACATCGAATTTTTCTGAATTTACTGCCCGAGTCTGCCCAGCTCTGTGCGAAAAGGCGTGCAACTGCACGCCTGGCGATGAGGCTGTTTCAATACGGGACAATGAGCTTTTTATAATAGAAACCGCCTTTGAAAGGGGCTTTATAAGGCCGCAAGTTCCCCAAGCGCGTACGGACAAGAAAATCGCGGTTATTGGCTCAGGGCCCGCGGGGCTTGCTGTCGCTGATTCGCTAAATAAGCGGGGCCACAATGTTACAGTTTACGAGCGAGATGATAGGCCAGGCGGCCTGTTAATGTATGGCATTCCTAACATGAAGCTGGAAAAATCAGTTGTGCAGCGCCGTATTTCCTTAATGGAAGAAGAAGGTGTGTCATTTATAACGGGGGCCGACGTTGGCCGCACGGCAGAGGCTAAAGAAATACTCGAAATGTTTGACGCGGTTGCCCTTTGCTGCGGCGCAAAGGCTCCCCGCTCCCTGCAAGCGGAAGGAGCAAGCCTTCCCGGCGTGCTTTACGCTGTCGACTTCTTAACATCAGTTACCAAAAGCCTTCTTAATTCCGGGCTTCGCGACAGCTCATTCTTTAATCCAAAGGATAAGCGAGTGGTAGTTGTAGGCGGCGGCGACACTGGCAACGACTGCACGGGCACTTGCATAAGGCTAGGCTGCGCGTCCGTTGTTCAAATAGAAATGATGCCCTGCCCGCCCGAACAGCGCGCGGCTGACAACCCTTGGCCGCAGTGGCCAAAGACGCTTAAAACGGACTACGGCCAGGAGGAAGCTATCGCATTCTTTGGCGCTGACCCGCGCGTTTACGAAACCACAATAAAAGAAATTATTGCAAAGGACGGCAAGGTTTCTGCTGTAAGGACCGTAGGCGTTGAGTTTAAGGATGAGGG
>CAYYCW010000201.1:0-1773 GCA_964470435.1 uncultured Treponemataceae bacterium | reverse complement strand
TCATCAAAAATGTCCATTTGATCTGCCCAGCTGCCTGAAGGCATCATATAGGATGATCCTTGCTCCCTCTTTGTTTGCCAAGCCGCAACTTGCTGGAAAAAGGCTTCTTCAGTTTGCTCTATGTTAGAATCCCCACCGCTGTAGCTTTGGCCTGGAAAGCCTGTAAGGGCTGGCCCGTGCGCGTTAGGCGTTGATACTTGTAAGACATCCGTGTAGACGGCAAGCATTCGTCCGCCCTCATCGTAGGCGGCGCCTGTAGCTTGAATGTTAAAGCTGTAGTTGCTAGCGCCTTGGTTATCTGTGCCGTAGCCTACAGTGCCAGAATTGGTATTTGCAAGGCCTATGTGCGCAATGTGGCTAGCTTCTACAGGTCGGCGGTTTTCGTATGCCTTGACGATTGCGCCAACAAGGTCGCCGTGCGAATCGTTTAAGCTCATTGTAGCCCCTGAAACTGCGTCAAGCGCTGCCTTGTTGGCTAGAGCGTTGTACTTTGCAATGTCTGCCTCGTTGCTAGAATCAGGGGAAAGCGGCTTTCCGTTTATGTCAGAGCAATAAGTAGCGTACCAGTCTTGTAGTTCGGCTATGGTCATGCCTTTAAACGCTTGTTCAAAGATGTTCATTTGTTCTTCCCATGTGCCAGAAGGCATTCTGTAAGTGTCGCCTCGCTCCCGCTTTGTTCGCCAGCTTTCAACCTGCGAAAGATAGGTTTCGTAGGTTTGCCCTACGATTGAGCTTCCGCCGCTGTAGCTTTGACCCGGAAAGCCTGTAAGGGCTGGCATTGTAGGGCTCCCGTAATTAGGAGTAGAAACTTCAACATGGTCTACTTCAAGGTCTAGAATGCGGCCCGCGTTGTCGAAAAGTGCGTATGCAATGACCACGTTAAAGCTGTATAGCTTTGCGCCCAAGTCATCGCTTCTTGGCAGCGACCTGCCGACAGAGCAAATTCCTAGCCCATGCGTAATAGAAGAATCGGGGGCAGAAGCAGTCTGCGCGCTGCTAATTGCTTGCCTTACAGCATCAAACACAGCGTTTGAAGTAATTGTAGCGCCAGAAACAGCGTCAACGCCTTCAATGCCGCCTGCTTCAAGAATGGTTTCTGTAAGGACTTCAATTGCTGTACTGCCGATTCCTGGCGTTTCCCCGTCGCCTGTAATTTCAAGGGCTGTTATTCTACCTTCTGAAAGCGTTACCCGCGCTGTAACAGGACCGCCAAAGCCTTGCGCTTCCCCTACTACTGCCGCGCCAGAGCTTGAAGACCCTGCGCCTGCAAATGCCCTGTTTAGGGAAATCGCTATTGCTACCGCAATTACAATTATAGCGACTGCGCCTATTACAACCCACTTTTTGTTCATACTGCGTTACTCCTTTTTATTGATAAAATTTTATTTTGACGTTGTTATACACCAATTAATAAAAATGCGCAATAATAAAAGATGAGTGTTCCTTATACTGCAAAGAAGTGTCTTAAAAAAGGATACTGCCCCAATGCAAGAGCAATAAGGCAGCATCCCTAAAAAGAAGGCGCTAATACTCCAACTGGTAGACTGCGCCCAAGTTGAGTTTAGCGCAAAACGATGATGTTAGTTGCTTTGGCGTTTGTCCACGCCTTTTCTATTGTGCCCAAAAGGTCGCCGTAGTTGTTCCTCAAGCTCATGCTAGCCCTTGAAAGTGCGTCAAGGGAATCTTTTTGGGGATTAGAGAGCGCGTTGTATTTTGCAACATCCGCCTCGTTGCTTGACGACGCAGACAAAACCTTGCCGTCAATATCGGAAC
>CAYYCW010000200.1:0-1784 GCA_964470435.1 uncultured Treponemataceae bacterium | reverse complement strand
TATCCTCCTTGACATAATGCTCCCCTCTCTTAACGGCATTGAGGTGCTGCGCCGCGTAAGGCGAGTGTCAGAAGTGCCAGTTATTGTTGTTACCGCTCGTGCTGATACGGAAAGCGCCGTTACTGCCCTTGACGCCGGCGCCGACGACTATATAGCTAAGCCTTTTGCCATAGAGGAGCTTTTGGCGCGGATACGCAGAATGTTCCGCAGGACAATCCAAGTCAATGGCGAAAAGGCAAGCGGTTCAATAAAAGTGCGCGATGTTGAAATAGACACGGAAGCATGCCGCGTTACAAAGGGCAGCAAGGAAGTGCCCCTTACACGCACGGAATACATGCTGCTCCTTTGCCTTGCCGCAAACCGCAACAAGGCTATGACGCGCAACGAAATTATTGACTTTGTATGGGGCAAGGACCACTTTATAGAGGCAAACTCCGTTGACGTTTATGTGCGATATCTTAGGGCAAAGCTTGATGGAGTGGGCGATGAGTCCATTATAAGAACACTGCGCGGAATTGGCTATATAATCCCTGCGGAACAAGCGTGAAAGCAAAAAAAAGCATAAAACGCGGCAAGCTATTGTCTAGCCGCTCCCTTTCAGCGCACATTGCAGTACTCCTTGCTGTAATTATTTTTTGCTGCAGCATTTTTTTTTCTGCGTTAGTGCTAGTTCTTACACGGGCTCGGCTTTATTCCAGCATAAGCTCAGCAGTGCTTTCAACGTTGGACATTCTTGAAAATGCGGTTTACGCTACAGCAAGTGGGAAGCGCTCGGGCGAAATTCGAGAAATTCCCTATTACATGATGTATCGCATTTCATTTCATGAAGGCACTGTCTTAAATACAAATGACCCGATGATTCCCGACCTACCAATAACGGCGCAAGGCAAGACGGAGCGCTTTTTTCAAAAGGACTTCTTTGCGGACGGCAACTTACACGTAATTTACGCCTCCAAGGATATTGAAATCGATGGCAACAGCTTGCACATCCAGGCGGCCGTGGACCTGGACACGGACACATCCTACAGGTATACGCAGCAAATCCCTGTAATATTCTTGCTTTGCGGTATTCCACTTTCAGTCCTTTCGCTGCTTATAGCCTGGTGCGCCGCAACAAGGATGCTAAAGCCCATAAAGCTAATTATTGCCCAAGCTAAAGAAATTGGCTCAGGAAGCCTCAACAAGCGCCTTGATGAAAGCGGCGCGGACAATGAGCTAAAACTCCTCGCGCGCACCTTTAACGAGCTCTTTGCCAGGCTAGAAAAGGACTTTGAGCGCGAAAAGCGCTTTACGTCGGACGTTTCGCATGAACTTAAAACGCCAATCGCTGTAATAAGCGGGCACGCCGACCTCCTTTTGCGCTGGGGGAAGGATGAGCCTAAAGTGCTGATCTCTTCCCTTGAAGTAATAAAGAGGGAAGCCGCATCTATGGCCACAATAGCTGAGCAGCTTCTCACACTAAACAGGGCGCAAATCTCTCACGGCTCGCATCCATTAAAGAAAAAGATTAACGCAGAAGAGTTCCTGCACAGCATAAAGGAAGACTTTGCGTTGATTGAGCCAAAGGCTGAAATTACAATAAGCGTGCCTTCTGGCGCTGAAATTGAAACAGACGCCGAAATACTAAAGGAAATTTTGCGTATCGTTATAAAGAACGGTATTCAGTATAACGAAAGCGAAGCGCCTAAAATAGAAATAGAGCTCATCAATAACGAGCTTTCCGTGAGCGACAACGGAATAGGCATAGCGTCAGAAGATTTGCCGCATATCTTTGAAAGCTTTTA
>CAYYCW010000199.1:0-1789 GCA_964470435.1 uncultured Treponemataceae bacterium | reverse complement strand
AAGCGTCATCTCGGCGCACATCGCGGCGGCGGACACCCCGTCCTTGTCGCGCACCTCGGCTTCAACATTGTAGCCATAGCTTTCTTCAAAGCCAAAGATGTACGCGTTTTTGCCCGTTGCTTCAAATTCCCGCATACAGGAGGCAATCCACTTAAACCCCGTAAGGCATTCAACTAGCGCCACGCCGTGCTTTTTGGCAATCCTGTCGCACATGGGGGAGGTAACGATTGAACGGATAATGGCGGGATTGGCGGGCATTGTTCCCGCCTCTTCCATTGAAAGGATAATGTAATCCGCAAGCAGCACGCCCATCTGATTGCCCGTTATAAGGGCAAACTTGCCGTCCTTGCCAGGCACCGCGCTTCCAAAGCGGTCAGCGTCGGGGTCGGTGGCCATAACGACATCGGCCTTTTCCTTTTCAGCAAGGGCCAAGGCCATGCGCAACGCGGGGGCTTCTTCTGGGTTCGGCTTTTCCACTGTGGGAAAGTTTCCATCCGGCTCTTTTTGCTCAGGCACAGTCTTTACTTCAAGACCAAGGTTTCCAAGCACTGCTTCAACATGCATAGCCCCCGTCCCGTGCAGCGGCGTGTAGACAATGGAGACTTCAGCCGCCTTCTCCTTTATAAGATGAGGGCGAAATAGCTTAGACTTAACCATCGCGTGGTATTTTTCATCAATCTCCTTATCTATTAAAACGAGCTTGCCCGCGGCAATCGCCTCTTCGCGCGTCATTGTCTTTATAGCCTTTACCGCGTTCACCTCAGCTATAATGCCCTCGTCATGCGGTGCCGTAACCTGTGCTCCATCGCTCCAGTAAGCCTTGTAGCCGTTATACTGCGGCGGGTTGTGCGAAGCCGTCACAACAACGCCCGTATCGCAGCCTAGCTCGCGTATGGCGTAAGAAAGCTCAGGCGTGGGGCGAAGCGAAGTAAAAAGGTAAGCTTTAAAGCCGTTTGCTGCAAGAATGAGGGCTACAGCTTCCGCAAAGGTGTCAGAATAACGCCTTGAATCAAAGGCGATGACGGCTGAAAGAGCGCCAGCGGCGGATTTTTCAGGCAAAGCTTTTATGCAGTAGTTAGCCAAGCCTTGGGTTGCCAGGTTTACAGTGTAAGTGTTCATGCGGTTTGTGCCGCCGCCTATAACGCCGCGCAAGCCGCCTGTGCCAAACTCAAGCGACTGGTAAAAGCGGTCTTCAAGCTCGGAGTCATTGCCCGCCGCTATTAGATCTTCCACCTCTTTCTTGAAAAGATCGTTCTTTTCTTCTTTTATATACTCGCGCGCGCGTTTGTAGATTTCTTCCCTTTCCATTAAAAGCCCTCCTCAACCTGCAAATA
The DNA here is from genome assembly GCA_964470435.1 of uncultured Treponemataceae bacterium. Taxonomy (GTDB): domain Bacteria; phylum Spirochaetota; class Spirochaetia; order Treponematales; family Treponemataceae; genus Avitreponema. The sequence goes on along the minus strand of CAYYCW010000199.1, from coordinate 455 downwards.
TATAAGAAAGTATAGCCGCAAGCCAGCCAAAAGGCAAGGCGCGCTCGCATCCGCACCGCGCACAAAAAAGCGGCGGGGCATGCCTGCCGCTTTTTTTGGGCATTCATATGCTTTAAATTTTATTGCCAAGAGTGCACTACTCAAAATACACTACAATAAGGAGGCTTGCGTTATAAATTTTTACACTATGCAAGAGCTCGCTAGAAGCTTGCTTGAAGCTACGCTGCATGTGGCGCTGCGCGATACAAGCAGCACCTGATACCCTATTGAGCTAAAACCTCCCGCTGCCGCCGCAAGCGCTCTAATTTATGCTAAGCAATTCTGCTATTAATGAGCGCTTCAAACTTTGCCGCCTCTTCCTTAAAAAACTCTATTCCGCTCTTCCAAAATGCAGCATCCTCAATGTCAAAGCCCGCATCCCGCGCAGTTTCATTTGCCGTCTTTCTGCCAGAGTT
>CAYYCW010000198.1:0-1794 GCA_964470435.1 uncultured Treponemataceae bacterium | reverse complement strand
ATATTTGAAAAATACTACCCCGGCCAAGCTGAAATGATTGCAGGCTTTTGGATGCCCAATAAGGAATGGGAAGGCTGCAACGTTGACGATCCTTCGGCTAGGGTTTTAGCAAACTACGGCGAAAGCGGCCTTTAGCCACTCGCCCAATTTTAGATTTAAGGAGAACAGTTTTGAACCAGGAAAATACACTGTACGACCCTTCATTTGAACACGACAGCTGCGGCATTGGCTTGATTGCAAGCATAGACGGAAAACCCTCGCACGCCATTGTGGATAACGCGCTTAGCATAGTAGAAAGGCTTGAGCACCGAGCGGGTAAGGATGCAAGCGGGGAAACGGGAGACGGCGTGGGCATTTTAGTGCAAATTTCGCACGAGTTTTTCTCTTCTGTGGCAGCGGATCTTAACATTGAAATTGGCGATGAGCGCGATTACGGAATAGGAATGTTCTTCTTACCGCAAGATTCCCTTGAAAGAAGCAGGGTTAAAAAGCTTTTAGAATTTTTAACGGAAAAAGAAGGTATGCGCTTTTTAGGCTGGCGTCCCGTTCCCGTTGATGAGTCCGTACTGGGAGAGACGGCGCGCTCTTGTATGCCGGTTATTGCGCAATGCTTTATTGCCCGCCCTGAAAACGCCGCAAGGGGCATTGAGTTTGACCGCCGCCTCTACGTGCTCCGCCGCCAGTTTGAGCTTTCAGAGCAGGGCGCTTACATTACATCTCTTTCTTCGCGCACAATTGTCTACAAGGGAATGTTCCTTGTAGGACAGCTGCGCACCTTTTACCGCGACTTGCAGTCGGAACGCTATACTTCGGCGCTTGCCATTGTGCATTCAAGGTTTAGCACAAACACAAACCCCAGTTGGGAAAGGGCGCATCCCTACAGGATGATTGCGCACAATGGCGAAATAAACACAATACGCGGAAACGCTGACAGGATGTTTTCAAGGCGCGAAACGCTTGACTCGCCCGTGTTTGGTGATGACATACACCGAATCCTTCCCGCCGTTGACATGCGCGGCTCTGATTCTGCCATTCTTGACAACACGCTTGAATTCCTTGTGATGAATGGAATGCCCTTGCCGCTAGCTGTAATGATTTGCATTCCAGAGCCATGGAAAAATGACACAACGATGGAGCTAGAAAGGCGCGACTTTTACCACTATTGGGCTACAATGATGGAACCGTGGGACGGGCCCGCAGCGGTTCTTTTTACAGATGGAGATGTTGTCGGTGCCGTGCTAGATAGAAATGGGCTTAGGCCTTCGCGCTATTACATAACAAAGGACAACATGCTAATTCTTTCCTCTGAGGTTGGCGTTCTTAAAATACCTGAAAAAAACATTGCAAAAAAGGAACGCCTAAGGCCGGGCAAAATACTTCTTGTTGACACGAAGGCGGGTAAGGTTATCCCTGATAGCGAATGCAAGAAAATGTATGCCTGCCAGCACCCTTACGGCGAGTGGCTTGACTTAAATCTTGCGCATCTTGGCGATCTGGAAATTCCAAACAAGCAGGTGCCAACCGCAGGAGCAAAGCGGCGTGCGGAGCTTTACCGCGCCTTTGGCTGGAGCTACGAGGACGTTGCCGACCTAATTTTGCCTATGGCGCAAAACGGCTCGGAGCCTACAGCTTCTATGGGCATTGACATTCCGCTTAGCATTCTTTCGGATAGGCATCCTTCGCTTTTTTCCTACTTTAAGCAGCTTTTTGCCCAAGTTACCAACCCGCCTATTGACTCTCTTAGAGAAAAGATTGTAACCGACACTACGGTTTATGTTGGCTCTGACGGCAACC
>CAYYCW010000197.1:0-1860 GCA_964470435.1 uncultured Treponemataceae bacterium | reverse complement strand
GACTCAAAATCTGCTGCCTGCAAGGGCGTGTGGGTTCAAGTCCCACCGCCGGCAATTCCTCTATCTTTATTTACAGGAATTTTAGGTTGACCTCCTTTAATATTTGCAACGGGCACAAAGGCTTTAAGGATTCATCATCTTTAGCAGCCTTAATTGACCAAACCCTTTTAGAAGCGACTGCTACAAAGGCTCAAGTTGAAGCGTTTTGCGCAAAAGCTGCAAGCCTAAACTTTGCAAGTGTTTGCATAAACCCTGTTTATGTTCCGCTCGCAGCAAAACTCCTAAAGGATTCCAGTGTCCGTGTTTGCACTGTAATTGACTTTCCCTTGGGCGCGGGCGGCTTGGATTGTAAAAAAGCGCAAGCGGAGGCGGCGGTTAAGCTTGGCGCCCTTGAGCTTGACTTTGTTATAAGCATTGGGCTTGTAAAGGCAGCGGATTGGCAGCAACTTAAAGATGAGCTTTGTGAGCTTAATAGCTTTGCAAAAGACATTTCCTCTAGCTTGTGGCAAAAGCAAGGCTCGATTAAAAGCAGAGAAGGCATATCTTGTGCTGTAACTAAGCTCATCCTTGAAACTTGCCTTCTAGAAGAAAGCGAAATTCGCGAAAGCTGCCGTTTGGCTGTGGAAGCTGGCTTTGACTTTGTTAAAACATCCACAGGCTTTGCTATCATTAAAGGAAGCGACGGGGCTTTTTTGCCAAACGGCGCGACTACATCCGCTGTAAGGCTAATGCGCGAATGTGTCGGAACAAGGGCGGGCGTTAAGGCAAGCGGCGGCATTAGAAGCGCCAAGGACGCACTTGCAATGCTTGAAAGCGGCGCGTCAAGGCTTGGCACTAGCTCTGGCGTAAAAATATTGCAAGAGTTTGAAACGCTAAAAGAGTGATTTAAGCCCTTTACTCTATTGAAGGAGCTGGCGGCATTCGCTAAAATCTTTTGAATGGAGTTGTCGCGAAATATCTTCTTTAACATTTCCCCGCTTGACCACAGATATTCCCTTTCGGAATCGGAGCTTTTTAGAAAACTTGCAGCCTGTCTCTCGGAGCAGGCTGTTGTTTTATCTTGCGCTAAGGCTGAAATAGCGCTAATTAAGGCTCATCTTTCGCTTAAAGGCGCGCTCAATAAAGAAACAGAAGAAGAACTTGACCGCGTTGCGCAAGAAATTGACCCAGCCGCCGTTTATGCTGAAGAAGAGAAGACGCGGCACAATATCCGCGCCCTTGTAAATGTGCTAAAAACCCTTGTGTCTGCTGAAATTGCCCCGCTTGTGCACTTAGGCGCTACCAGCGCAGATATTCTTGACAGCGCCCAAGCATTCCGCCTTCGGGAGTGCATGCGCGGCGTTGTTCTGCCTGTGCTGCGCGAGCTTGAGCTTAGCCTGTGCGCTATAGCCGAACGCGAGGCTGAAACGCCGCAAGTTGGGCGCACTCACGGCCAGCACGCTGTTCCTGTAACCTTCGGCTTTGCCATAGCGGAATATGTTTCAAGGCTTGGCAAGTCAATACTGGAAATTGAACGCCTTTCCCGCTCTTTAACGGGCAAGCTCGCAGGTCCTGTCGGCGCCTATAACGGCCTTTGTATGCTTGTAAAGGACCCAGAAGAACTAGAGCGCCGCTATTTGGGCTTTTTAGGCTTGGAGCCTTCAGAGCATTCCACGCAGATTGTAGAGCCCGAGCCTCTTTTGCGCCTCCTTCTTGAGTGCAACGTGGCGTTCGGCATTATAGCGAACCTTGCAGACGATCTGCGCAACCTCCAGCGCTCGGAAATTGCCGAAGTCTTTGAATCATTTGCAGCGTCGCAGGTGGGCTCTTCTACAATGCCGCAAAAGCGGAACCCTTGGAACTCGGAGCACGTAAAAAGCT
>CAYYCW010000196.1:0-1941 GCA_964470435.1 uncultured Treponemataceae bacterium | reverse complement strand
TTATCTTGCCCGCCTTGAACGCTTTGACAACAACGTGCGCACGCTTTCAGACCGCTTCAAGATTGTAGAAGGCTATATGGCAAGCGCAATGAATGTGATTCAGCGTGTAAGGGAGCTTGCAGTCGCGGGCGCGAACGGAACTTACACCAAGTATGACCTTGCAAACATGGCATTTGAGGTTGATGAGCTTTTGAAGGAGCTTGTTGTCAACGGTAATGCCTTTGGGCCCGACGGCGTGCGCGTCTTTGCGGGTACAAAGAGCTTTACAGAGCCCTTTGAGGTGGTTTACGGTGGCGTTGACGGCGCGGGAAATCCTGTAATAAGGGAAGTGCGCTATAACGGTTCCCTCGGCACAAAGAATGTTGAAGTGGATGAAGGCGCCTTCCTTGAAGGAGACTATGCAGGAAACAGGACCTTTTGGGCTGAAGCGCAAAGCCTTTTTTCCCCCGTTGACGCAACAGGCTATGTTGTGCCAGCGGATACCTTTATAGAAGTTGACGGTGTTGAAATTCCCCTTGCGGCTGGAGACACAGTTTACGCTATCATTTCCAAAATCAATTCGTCGGGGGCTGCCGTAAAGGCTAGCCTTGACCCTGTTTCAAACGGGCTTAATCTTGTAACGACCGACATAAGGCAGCTTTGGCTTAGGGACGGGGAAGGCGGCAACGTGCTTTCAACGCTCGGCCTTATTCGGGAGGGGCAAAGGCCGCCTTATAACCTTTCAAGCCAGGTGCGGGTTTCTGGCGGCTCTATGTTTGACGCTGTAATCTCGCTTCGGGATGCTATGCTTTCAGGAGATCACGAAACTATAGGCGGAAGGGTTTTAGGCGCTCTTGATGGGGCTGTGTCAAACCTTGCAGCTAGAATGGCGGAGCTGGGTTCACGCTACGAAAGGGCGGGTGAGGTTTCAGCTCGCCTTGCAGTGCAAACGCTAAACACGCAAGCCTCGGATTCAAGGGAGGTTGACCTTGACTTTACAGAAGCGGTTACAGACCTTAAAATGCTTGAGCACACCCATGAGGCTACTTTAAGCACTGCGGGCAAGCTTTATTCTAGCTCGCTTCTTAATTACTTGCGCTAATTCACTTTGAGGGGAAAATGGAGATAAAGACAAAGGCTTTGGGCACAGTTTCCATTGTGGAAAAGCAAATTATTGACATGGATATAGGCTTTTTCGGCTTTCCTGAAAGCCACAAGTTTGCCCTAATTGACGCAGAGCAAAAGCCCTTTATCTGGGTGCAAAGCCTTGACGATGCGGCGTTAGCTTTTTTGGCTGTTGATCCCTTCCTTGTTCGTTCAGACTACGAAATTGACCTTGATGATGCCGACGTGGAGGCACTCGGCATCTCATCCCCTTCCGATGTCCTTATCTTTGCCCTAATTACAATACCCGCTTATGGTTCTGCCATAACCGCAAACTTGCAAGGCCCGCTAATTATCAACAAGAGGAATAACAAGGCAAGGCAAGTTATTCATCCTGACCCTAAGTGGACAACAAAGCATGACCTTGCGGCAGAGCTTTCCATTGCGCGGGAGAGCGCATGCTAATCCTTTCCCGCAAGGTTAACGAGAAAATTATAATAGGCGATGACGTTGTCTTAACGATTATCGATACGCGCGGCGACCAGGTAAAAATAGGGGTGGAGGCCCCCAAGTATGTCAAAATACTGCGGCACGAGGTTTTTGAAGCAATACAGAGCGAAAACAGGGCTGCAGCTCTTTCTGATGAAAGCCTTAAAAAGTTGCCCAAGCTAGAAGCTAGAAGCTAGAAGCTAATTCAGTAGACAGTTTACAGTTTATAGGGACTGCGGACAAAAAAGTTGGACTGAATACACGCGATTTTCTGAGATTAGGAGGAAAAGATGAGGTATTCAGAGGAACAGGTCCGTAGGGCCCTTGAGCTCTACTTGGAGAAAAGGTCTGTAACTAAAACGATAAGGC
>CAYYCW010000195.1:0-1955 GCA_964470435.1 uncultured Treponemataceae bacterium | reverse complement strand
TTTGGGCGCTGGCTTATGGCAATTATTGTAGTGTCAGCCTTTTCTTGAATAAGCTCATCGGCATAGCCTATAGCCTTTCCTTCACTGTCAAGTATAGTTTGCTTAAACACAGGCCCTTCATCGTTGATTTCAACAATTTGCATGCAAAGCTTAAATTGAGCGCCGTCCAGCTTGGCATATGTTACTTCCTCTTCAGTTGCCCGTATTTTATTGGTGCGGACATACAGGGTAACGTTTCGCGCCTCTTTTCTAAGGCAGGTTCTTGCAACATCTATTGCAGTGTTGCCCGCCCCTATCACAGCCACGGTTTCTCCAACGTTGTGGCCGTCAGGGTTTTCAAGATAGTTAATAGCATAAAGAACATCGCCCCTAGTTTCTCCTGGAATACCTATCTTTTGCGGTCTCCACACGCCTGTTCCTATAAACACCCTGCTGTAACCGTCGTTTAGTAAGTCGTTTATCTCAAGCGTGCCGCCTATCGTGGTGTCAAGCCTTATTTGCACCCCAATTTCTAAAAGCTTTGCTTTATACCTTTCCAACACAGACTTGGGAAGCCTGTATTCAGGTATTCCGTATTGTAGCATTCCGCCTATCTTTTCCTTTGAGTCAAAAATAACAACGCCGTAGCCTTTTTTTGCTAACGTGAAGGCTATTGTTATGCCAGCTGGGCCAGCTCCGATTATTGCAACCCTCTTACCGTTTGGCGGAGCGCATTCTATCTTCATTTTATCAAAGTAAGTGTTTGATATATAATGCTCTATTGTCCCGAAATGTACGGGAGTTCCCTTCCTGTTGAGTATGCAGCTTCCTTCGCATTGAATTTCGTGGTTGCATACAAGGGCGCAAACTAAAGAAAGGGGGTTGTTTTGAAAAAGCATTTCCCCAGCATCCCGCAATTTTCCTTCTTTAAGAAGCTGTATTGCCTGAGGAATGGGCGTACTGACAGGGCAACCCTTAACGCAAAGAGGATGCTTACAGTTTAAGCACTTGTTCATATCATCTACTATAAGCAATGACATTTTATGCACCTCCTAATTAAAAGTTGGTAGGCAAGTTCAAGATGCGCATCCTACCTTAAAATGCGCTTTTTGGTCAAGGCTGATGGCTTGGTAAAATTATTATTTTGCCTCCACTTTTGCTGCTAGAAATTTTTGTGGTGAAACTAAGCTCTAAGCCTAAATTACTGCTTTTTCTAGAATTTTACGCCAAGCTAGTGTAAACTAAGCTTACAACTGTGTTTAGGAGGTGATGGGCATGCGGTTTTCTGTTTTTAATTCAAACGTTACAGGCGTTGTGGTTGCAGTTTCGGCTTTGCGTTCAAAGGAAAGTTGCGGCACGGGCGAGTTTGCGGACCTTATCCCGCTTGCTGACTTTTGCGAAGCTGCAGGCCTCAACTTAATACAGCTTTTGCCTGTAAACGACACCGGCACCGAAAGTTCACCCTACAGCGCTCTTTCAGCTTTCGCTCTTCATCCTCTGTATATTAGATTGCAGGACCTGCCGGAAGCAAAAAAGTTCACCTCAGATATAGCTGCTATCTGCAAAAAGCATGAGGAAGCTGTCCGCTTTAATTACCGCCAAGTTCGCGCTGACAAGTTCACTCTTTTAAGGAAGATTTTTGACAAAAATTCGCGCGAAATCGAAGGTTCATCGAAAGATGGAGAGCTTGCAAGCTGGATTGAGGCAAACCCTTGGGTTGTTGATTACGCTGTCTTCATGAACCTAAAGCAGTACAACATGGAAGCATCCTGGAAGGCGTGGGATAAGATGCGCACGCCGACGCGCGCTGAAATACAGGCGCGCTGGGAGGCGCCTGAGCACAGGCAGGGGCAGCTCTTTTACGCCTGGCTTCAAATGCGCCTGGATCAGCAGTTCCAAAAGGCCGCCGGCTACTGCCGCAAAAGGGGCATAGCGCTTAAAGGCGACATTCCCATAATGATGAACGAGGACTCCTG
>CAYYCW010000194.1:0-1989 GCA_964470435.1 uncultured Treponemataceae bacterium | reverse complement strand
TGCCTGGGTTGTGTATCAGGGCGCGCTTGCAGGCGTTGTTACGTTTATCGGCTACAGGCTTTTAGGGATATGGTAGCGCGGAGCATCCTATGATGTGCAAAGCTACAGCGCACCAAAGTGCCGCTGCGTGAATGCGTCTACCGCGCTCCAGTAAAGGCCAGGATTGACCACGCCTGCCTCTGCGTGCCTTGCGCTAGGCACAACTAGCCTTTCTTTTTCGCAAGCGGCAGCCTCGTAAAGCGCATCAAGCATAAAAAATGGCACAAAGGCATCATCTTCACCGTGAATAAAAAGTATCGGTGTCTTTGAGCGCGCCACAGCTTTCACGCAGTCTACATCAGAAAAAAAGTAGCCCGCCCGTATTTTGCATACAACGGATGCCACAGGGATAAGCGGAAAATAAGGCATAGAAAACATTTGCTTAAGCTGCGCGGTAAACTCTTCCGTAAGCGTTGAATAGCCGCAGTCTTCAATTATAGCTAAAACAGAAGGAGAAAGACCTTCTCCCGCTGCAAGCATCACCGTAGCCGCCCCCATTGAAATGCCATGCAAAAGAATTTTAGCCTCGCTATCAATGTTTTCTATAAATGAAATCCAACGCTTAAGGTCATCTTTTTCAAAATGCCCCATGCCAATGTAGCGTGCGGAACTTTCCCCGTGCGCCCTTTGTTCAATAAAGAGCACATTCCATTCTCTCGCAATGTAGTGGGCAACAATGTAGTCCATAGATGCCGCCACGCTATTGTATCCGTGAACGAAAATGACATATTTGTGCGCGCCGCCTTGCCTTCCATTGGCGCCATCGTGGCTTATAAGAAGCGCATTTAGGGTTATGTTGTCTTTACTTTGGATAGAAACTTTTTTAGCGCTTTCTGTAATGCGCGTCCATCGCGCCTGTTGTTCTTCTGATATTTCCTCATCAGCAATTCCAAAAAAGCTTTTGCTGTCAAGCGCAAAAGAAACAAGGTAATTTGCCACAAAAAAAATGATAACAATAACGGCTAAAACGACCCCAACTGCAATGAGCGCAATTTTGCTACAGGTCATAAGCATGCAAAAAGTTTAGCGGAAAATAAGTCTAGTGTAAACGAAAAGGTATCCATCGCCTGATCCTTGAGCATATTGCTAAAAAATGCTAGTAAATGCCCCTGTTTAGAGCATCCATCATATTTAAAAAGCAGCTAAGCTAAGATATTAAAGATTTTGATGCAGACCATTTGAGCAGGCAACGGAACTTATAACCCCGCAAGCTATAAATCCTAGCTTTTGGGCAGTTATATAGCGTAGCGTGCAGGATACAAGTATACAAGAACTTATGTTATGAACTGAGGTCAAATATTAACGTGATTTTCTTTATTTCTAAATATATGCAAAAAAAGGGAAGAAGAACGGCGCTTTTCTTCCTCCCTTTAATAACACACGCAAAAGGCGACGTCCAGAAACCTCTTGCGCAGCTACACTACTGCAACAATCTTAACACTGACTGCGGCTGTGTATTAGCCTGTGCGAGCATTGACACGCCTGCTTGGCTTAAGATTTGGTTTCGCGTGAACTCAACTATCTCTGAAGCCATGTCAGTATCCCTTATGCGAGATTCTGCAGCCTGCATGTTCTCTGCAGCAATTGCAACTCCTTCGTAAGCCATCTCAAACCTATTCTGATAAGCTCCAAGATCCGCACGCTGCTTGTTGATAACCTGCAATGCAGCATCAATTGTTGCAATCGCCATATTGGCGCCAGCAACAGTGTCCATGGAAATCATGGTATCTGCTGTACCCGTAGTGCCAAGAAGCCCTAGTGCTGAAGCTGTCATAGTACCAATATGAATTGTTTCATTCTGATCCACATTAGCCCCAACGTGCAACTGCATCGGCCCCATCATAGAATCACGAGCAAATCTTCCGGTAAGAATGTTCATGCCATTAAACTGCGCATGGCTTGCAATGCGATCCACTTCGTCTACAAGCTGCGAAACTTCAACCTGAATCT
>CAYYCW010000193.1:0-2008 GCA_964470435.1 uncultured Treponemataceae bacterium | reverse complement strand
ACAGCTCCCAAACAGAATCGAACTGTTGACCTCAACCTTACCATGGTCGCGCTCTGCCGTCTGAGCTATAGGAGCGTATTCTCTATAGATAGTGCGAGCTACACTATCAAAAAAAAATTTTTTTGTCAACTATAAATAATTAAGTTTAATTAAAAATATAAAAATAACTGCCTAAAATACTACGGCTTAAGCTAACAGTTATGTATTTCAAAATGACCTACACAATAGGGATAAATCATAGATGTTGGGGCAATAACGCATATGTGCGTTATTGCCTGGATTCGCTTATCTTAGGCGGACAAGCATGTTAATAGCTAAAATGCCGCAGTCCTACCAATACAGCCGTTAGGATAAGTGGGCGCGGGCGTTATGATACCCTTGTATACACCTCGTCATCAATAGTGATTGTGTCTACGCCGTAATAAGTGACCGCGGTAGACTGGGATTGCCTTCCATATGTCTGCGTTAGCGTAAGCGTAGTGCCGCTTAGACTCCAAGTTCCGCTTGTTATAGTGTTACCGTCAGAGCCTGTTACAGTAAAGGTGGCACCTGATGCAAAGTAAAGGGTATATTTGCCATCGCTGGACTCCCACGTCGAGTTCGCAAGAGATGATGCAGAGGGCGAGCTATCGCAGCCTGCTGCAAAAACAACGGCAAGCGCTACTAAAATGGCGCCTAAGAGTTTGAGGTTCTTTTCCATTTAGAACATCTCCTGTTGTTAGTTTTCAGACTAATCCGCGAATATTAAGCTCGGGGCAAGCCTGTTGAAAGTAGTTTACCCCTCCTACCATGTTATTTTTTGTCAAGTGTTTTTTTATAGAAAATTTTGAATTTTTTTTAACTTTGCTAACATACGCTTGAATGCTGCATTCGGCGCAAAGTTGACAGCCTGGTTTTCATTCTATAAATTATGTGTACTAGATTATAAAAAGCGAATATGGAGAAAAAAGTCTTTATTTTATGGAAGAAAACGTAAAAAACACTCAATTGCTTGCTGACTATGTTGAAAAATACAGCAAGGAGGCTTTTGAATGCAGCCAAATCAATCCTGACCTTTATGCAAAGTACGATGTAAAGCGCGGGCTTCGCGATGTAAGTGGGCGGGGCGTTCTTGCAGGGCTTACAGAGATTTCTGAGATTCTTGCCTATATTGTGGAAGATGAAGACCTTGTGCCCTGCGAAGGCCGCCTTTTTTACCGTGGCTACGACATTAGGGATATTGTAGGCGGCTTCTTGAAGGATAATCGCTTTGGCTTTGAAGAGGCGGCCTTTTTACTTGTATTTGGGCATCTTCCTTCAAAAGAAGAGTATGCGGAGTTCCGCAAGGTGCTTTCTTCTTGCATGGAGTTGCCTGAAGTTTTCCTTCGCGACACAATTATGACAGCTCCCGGTCGCGACATGATGAACCAGCTTGCATTGTGCATCTTGGCGCTCTACACATACGATGAAGAAGCTGAAAATATTTCAGTGCCAAACGTTTTGCGCCAGTGCATTGAGCTTATTGCCCGTTTCCCTGTAATGATGGTGCATAGCTTTCACTCTTATTCTTATTATTACAACAAAAAAAGCTTGGTTATTCACTCGCCTGACCCTAGCCTTTCTATGGCGGAAAACATTTTACACATGCTGCGCCACGACTCTTCGTTTACACCGCTTGAAGCGCGCATTCTTGACATCGCTCTAGTCCTTCATGCTGAGCACGGCGGAGGGAATAACTCATCCTTTACTAACCACGTAGTCACCTCATCAGGCACGGATACTTATTCTGCGATAACTGCTTCCCTTTGCTCCCTTAAAGGACCGCGTCACGGTGGCGCGAATATCAAGGTTGTGCAGATGTTTGAAGACATGAAGCGCACCATTAAAGACTGGAAGGATGATGACGAGATAAGCAACTACATTGAGCGCCTTATCAACAAGGACGCCTTTGACAAGGCTGGGCTTGTCTATGGTATAGGGCACGCGATTTATTCGCTTTCTGACCCGCGCGCGCTTATTTTCCGCTCCT
>CAYYCW010000192.1:0-2083 GCA_964470435.1 uncultured Treponemataceae bacterium | reverse complement strand
CTTAGACGTATAGGGTGCACAAGCAAAGTTTTGCCCACCCCATATGCAAAAGCTACCCCTTCCCCTGTTGCGCTATTGGCTAAATTAGCGGTAAAATTGCTTTCAACAGTTTAATTTTTAGGAGAGCTCATGATTAAGCCTAATCCTGCGTTTAAGAACTTGGCGCAAGGGTATCTTTTCCCTGAAATTGCAAAAAGAAGGCGCGAATACGCTACCGCGAATCCAGAAGCTAAAATTATCAGCCTTGGAATAGGAAACACGACGGAGCCGCTTGGCACCTACATTGCCAATGGGATGAGCTCCTATATTGAAGGGCTTAAGACGCGCGAGGGATATTCTGGCTACGGAGATGACAGCGCTGGCGAGGAGCCATTGCGCGAAAAGATAGCCGCTGTTTGGTATGGCAGCAAAGTGCAACCTAGTGAAGTCTTTGTGTCTGACGGCGCGAAATGTGACGCTGGTCGCTTGCAGATGCTTTTTGGCGCGCAGGTTGAAATTGCTGTGCAAGACCCTGCCTATCCCGTATACGTTGACGGTTCCTGTTTAGCTGGGGCGGCAGGCAAGGCTCCCGCTACTGAAAACGGCTACAGCGACATCACCTACATGCCATGCTTACCGGAAAACGGCTTTTTCCCCGATCTTTCTTCCATAAAAGATAATAGCCTGATTTACTTTTGCTCGCCCAACAATCCTACAGGCGCGTGCGCTTCAAAAAAGGATTTGGAGGAGCTTGTCTCCTTTGCCCGAAAGAATGGCTGCATCATCATCTATGACGCGGCGTATTCTGCCTTTATCCGTGATGAGGCCTTACCTAAGTCAATCTTTGAAATTGAAGGAGCAAGGCAGTGCGCTATAGAGCTTAACTCGCTTTCAAAGCCTGCAGGCTTTACGGGCGTGCGGCTTGGCTGGACTATAGTGCCAAGTGAGCTCACTTTTGCGGACGGCACGCCTGTAGCCGCCCTTTGGTCACGCCTTACTAACACGGTGTTTAACGGGGCTTCAAACATTGCGCAGGCTGGCGCTCTTGCCGCCCTGGATAGCGAGGGCTTAAAGGAAATGCGCGCCCTTACTGACTACTACCTGGAGAACGCCACGGCGATAGCCGCCGCTCTGCGCAGTGATAAATTTAAGGCAGCGGGTGTTGAGGTTTACTTTACAGGAAATGCGCCCTACATTTGGGTGCGCTTCCCAGGTCAAAAAAGCTGGGATGTGTTTGATAAAATACTTGCGCAATGCCAGGTTGTGACAACGCCGGGCTCTGGCTTTGGCCCTGCAGGAGAAAGCTTTGTCCGCTTTTCAGCCTTTGGCCACAAGGAAAACGTGGCAGAAGCGTGCGGAAGGCTTATTGAGAGGCTAGATTTATAGTTATTAGCTTTTAGCTCGTAACTATTAGCACTAGGGTAATACAAGAAGAGCTTAGCAGAGCAAGTAACGGATTTTGCGGAGCTAGTGCAAGCGTGGTTCTTCCTACTCATACCCTAAAAGCTATAAGCTGTCAACGAACAACCAAATTGCTAAAACTCAAATTACACCGTATAGTGTCAGGTGGGGCAAGGCATGGAAACACCGATTAGGCCGCAAGTAAACAGGCAGGTTTTCTCTTGGGCAATAGCCCGCTTAGGGATGACGGCGCACGATGTTGCAGTCAAGTACCCAAAATTGAGCGAGTGGCAAGAAGGCAAAAGCCTAGCTACGGCGAATCAGCTAAAAGCTTTTTCTCACGAATTCCACTTTCCTTTTGGATATTTCTTCCTAAAAGAGGTCCCAACTCGCCAAGAAAGCGAAATCCCATTTTTTAGAAGCGGCGGAGACATCTCCGCGCTTGAAAACATAAACGTCAGCGAGACGGTCTATATCCTTAAAGAGCGGAAGAATGGCTTTCAGAATATATGGAAAAAAGCGGCGCTGAAAAGAACCCGGCTGTCGGCAGCCTTAAAAACGCTACGGAAGTGCAGGCTATTGTTGGCAGCATTAGGGACTTTTTGGGTTTAAGCGATGATTGGAACACCTCCTTAAAAAAAGTCGATGACGTAATAAGCCTCTTGCGGGCAGAAATGGAAAAAAGGAACATCATTGTTACCTT
>CAYYCW010000191.1:0-2090 GCA_964470435.1 uncultured Treponemataceae bacterium | reverse complement strand
TTGAGTTCTTTTGGAATGACTTTTGCGACTGGTACGTGGAAATAACTAAGCTTTCGTTTAAAGGCGGCGACGAGGCGGAAAAGGACAGGGCGGCATCCGTTTTATTGAATGTGCTTGAAGAATCCTTGCGGCTCTTGCATCCATTTTTGCCCTTTGTTACAGAAGAAATTTACAGCTTTTTACCCGAAAACTGCCGCACGGGGTTAAGACATAAGGCTAAGGCTCTGATTGTTGCCGAATACCCGTTTTCTTCTTTAGAAAGGCAAGACAGCGAGGCAGACAAGCGCTTTACAGCTTTCCGCGAGGTTGTGCGCTCCATTCGCGCACTGCGCGCAGAATGCGGCGTTGACGCGTCAGCAAAAATAATAGCCGAATGCCGCTTGCAAGAGGGCTCTGCCGCTTCATCAGCTTTGGAGAGGGCAGAAGAAATAAAGTTCCTTGCGGGGTTATCGGAAGTTTCCTTCCCGGCACCCTACGTTCCTAAGGCGAAAGGCGCGGTTGGAGCTGTAGGAGATGGCTTTGAGGTATTTATCTTGGCAGGAGAGGGTATAGCTCTGGAGCAGCTAAGCGTCCGCTTTTCAAAGGCCCTTGAAAAAGAGAGGGCGCTGGCCGAAAAAATAAGAGCTAAGCTAGGCAACGCCGCATTTGTTTCAAATGCACTACCCGAAGTTGTTTCTGGCGAAAGGGAAAAACTAGCAAACGCAGAAAGGCGCTGCGAAAAGCTTGAAGGCTATATCCGCGATTTGCAGTGATTTTCTATTGTTTAGGTTGTGTATTTAAGGGGGAATAGTGCATGAATAAAGAGGATATGCTGCTTCTAAAAGGGATTTACCTTGCTCCCTATATGCAGGTTGCAACAGCTCTTATAGGCAAAGCGCGCTTTTCCGGCGGCAATATGTTTCGCCACCAAATTGACACAATGGGCATCCTCATTGACTACGGCTACATTGACAGCATCCTTCTTAAAGCATCCATTATCCACGACGTAATAGAAGACATTCCAGATTTTAACCACAACGACATTCTCAACATTGATTCTGAATCGGGTCAAGTTTACGACCTAGTCATGGAAGTTACGCGCGCCGAAGGTGAGGACAAGGCAGCCTTCCTAAAACGCATTTCAGAGCGCGGCTCGCAAAAGGCGCAAATACTAAAATGCGCGGACAGAATTAGCAACATGATAAGCCTAGGCTTTGTTACAAATCCCGACTTTATTGAGCGCTATTGCGACGAGACAGAATACTATATCCTGCCCATGGCACTTAACGTCAACTTTGACATGTATAAGGAAATTCTCAACCTAATTATCTCACGGCGCAAGTATCTTGATGATTCAGGCTTTTTTGCGCAAAAAAGAAACGTTAACTTTAAGTAGTTGCTAAAGAGCTTGCAGGACGCGCAGCCTTTAAGCTCCTTTTTTCCTTATTTCACTAAAGCCGCAAAAAGGAATTAGTACCTCTGGCACGGCAATAGAGCCGTCCTCCCGCTGGAAGTTTTCTAAAATGGCTATAAGCGCGCGCGAAATTGCAATGGCTGTGCCGTTTAGCATATGCACATGCTTGTTCTTGCCGTCCGCATCCTTAAAGCGCACGTTAAGGCGGCGAGCCTGGTAGTCTGTGCAGTTTGAAGTTGAAGTAATCTCGCCCCACTCGCCGCCGTTTCTCCCCGGCATCCAGGCTTCCAAGTCCCACTTGCGGTAAGCGGGTGCGCCCAAGTCCCCTGTGCAAATGTCCATAACTCGAAATGGAATGCCAAGGCCTGTAAATATTTCTTCTTCTATTACACGCAAGTTTTCATGTTGTGCCTCAGAATCTTCAGGCAAGCAGTAGATAAACATTTCAAGCTTTGTAAATTGATGCACGCGGTAAAGTCCCTTGGAAAACTGCCCAGCAGCGCCCGCTTCGCGCCTAAAGCAATGCGAAATGCCGCAATACTTTAGCGGCAACGACTCGCGGCTTAAAATTTCATCCTTGTGGTAGCCGCCAAGCGTTATTTCCGCCGTCGCTACAAGGCAAGTACCCTCATCCTCTATTGCATAAACGTTTGACTCATTGCCGCGCGGATTAAAGCCAATGCCGTAAAGCACTTCC
>CAYYCW010000190.1:0-2131 GCA_964470435.1 uncultured Treponemataceae bacterium | reverse complement strand
AGAAATTCTCTCCAGAAGAGTGGGATCGCACGTTAGGCGACTGGATTGTCCTGCCACCTAAGCGCTAAACGCTAGATACACGAGGCTAATCAAATGAAAAGGCTAGAACAGCGCAGGAAGCGTTAGTTTCTGTCGCGATGGTAACATACAACGGCGAACGCTTTTTGCGCTAGCAGATGGATTCAATACTAAACCAGACATACAAGAACATAGAGGTAGTTGCCTGCGATGACTGCTCTACAGATTCCACGTGGGAAATCTTGCAAGAATATGCCGCAAGGGACAGGCGCGTAAGGAGCTTTCAAAACTAGCAAAACTTAGGTTTCAAGAAAAACTTCGAAAGGGCAATTTCCCTTTGCACGGGAGAGTTTGTTGCGCTTTCTGACCAAGACTACATTTGGCTTGCGTAAAAGTTTGAAGCGCAGCTAAGGGCAATCGGCCGCGGGAGATGCGACCTTGTTTGTTCTGCCTCGCAACTGATTGACGAAAGCGGCAAGCCCCTGTACAAAAAACTGAAAAAACATTATGTGGCGAGATAGCATTACAAAAGGCAAGTCTAAGCAGTTTGCAATTTTATGCATTAACAACCTTGTTCAAGGGGCCACGCTTTTGGCAAAAGCTTCCTTTCTAAAGCAATGCCTGCCCATATCCGCTTATTGCAAGTATCATGACTGGTGGTTTGCGCTAAGCGCGGCATTGCAGAATGGGATTTTGCATATACTTGAGCCGCTTATTCTATACCGTAGGTACCAGCAGCAGGTAACGTGGGATTATACTGAACTTCGCAAGCGCATGGAAGAAATTCGCGGAAACCTAAAGGCCGTGCGAGGCGCCTTTAGCCTTTCAGAAAAAAGCTTGCAGATTGTCCAAGACGCCGCCAAATTTAACGATAGCCAAGAAAGGCGCGGATGGGGTTATTTGGCTTATAGCTTTAAGCATTGCGGAATGCGGCGCACTGCGCGGTTTTTCTTAAGAAAAATCCTTGCCCGCTCAAGAAGGGTAGCAAAACGCGTAAAAAAGGTGGCGAAAGCCGCTCTTGGATCTAAACCCTAGCCTTGTCCTCCTCAAGCAGCCTGTCAAGCACTCCTTGTGCGATTGCGTACGCTTCTTGAGGGTATGGGCATGGCGGAGAGTGAGGCGAGGAAGGCTTCCTCTTTTCAACAAGATGCAGCGCTTCAAAGAGCTTTCGCCCTAGCCGCTTTATCCTTTTCTTTACCGTAAGCTGTGGCGGCGGATTGAAGTATGGAAGCGGCTCGTCCGCCCACGGGGATTGCGCGTAAAAGTAGCGCCAAACGGGGGCAAAGGGCTTGTCGCATTCGCGATACCAAGGCTTTGGCACTCCGACAAAGTCAGCAAAAATCGGGTTTTCAACGCCCGCGAGGAGCGCGGGCCATTCGCTCTTTGGGAGAAATTGAGTTTCGCGCGCGTAGTATTTGTTTTTATCTTCCTGTATCCAGTAAAAAACATTGTAATAGACTGGCATCACGCTGCTTGAAAAATCAAGCTGAAAGATTCTTCCGTGCAAGACGGCGTTAATCAAATCCTTGTCATGCCACCAAAGCTTTTTGACATTATCCTTAAGGTAATCGAACATTGACTTAGTTAAATTCTCTTTCCGCCAAAGGTCAATGTCAAAAAGAATAGGAGCTCCATAAAAATACCTTTCAGAAGGCGGATATTCTAGCTGGTTATAGACAAAGATAGATGACGTGTCATGTGAAAGACACAAGCCTACTGGACAGCCTTTTAGGTCGGTGCGAAACAGCCTGTCAATGCTGCCCGTGCATATTACATCGCCATCAAGGTAGAGAGCCCTGTGCACATCTTGCGAGAGCAGGTCAGCGGCTAATAAACGGTAATATGTTTCTTTAGTAACATAGGTGCTGTTGAACTGCAAGGAAGCGGCAATATGATCTAGCATTTCCCTAGTCAGCACCCGCGCCGGCTCGTAAAAGGCAACTTCGGTGTTTTTGCGCCGCGCGGCAATGCCCGTCAGCAGCTGCTTGTCCGCCTCGTCTAGATCATCGCTAAAAACATGGAAGCGCAAGCGTTCAGTGTCATGGGGGGGGCAATCATAATATGGAGAGCATCAAAACGCCGTAGCCTTTTAGGTAATTCTTGTCCGTGCAGA
>CAYYCW010000189.1:0-2170 GCA_964470435.1 uncultured Treponemataceae bacterium | reverse complement strand
GCTGTGCGCGGCGCTGTCTGTTGCCTCAACACAGAAAACTCCATTCAAGATGCATCGAGTTCCCTTTATAGGGAAATTTTACGCAAAAACAGCATTGAAGAGGCGGACATTGTTTCAATTCAGTTTACAGTAACGGCTGACTTGGATGCCATGAATCCAGCTTCGGCCCTTAGAAAGGAAGGATGCGCGCTTGACATTCCTCTTTTTGTGTCTTTGGAGCCTCATGTTAAAAACTCCCTACCTCGCACAATTCGTGTCATGATAACCTTTTACGGCAGGGAAAAACCTTCTGCAGTTTACATAAGGGGGGCTGAAGTGCTTCGCCCTGATTTATCGTAAAAAAAATCTAGGATTATTTTCCGAAAATTAAAGAATGAAAGAAGAGATGGAAGAAGTCTGGATTGTAACTAGGGAATATGCGGGCATTGCGGAAGCGGGCGGCGTTAAAAATGTAGCGCAGTCATTAGCTGAAGGCTTGGCGCGGCTGGGGAAAAAGGCTGTTGTCTTTATTCCAAAGTACGGCTTTGTGGATGAGCTTTGCATTGAGATGTTTTCTGTAGAAATTCCTTGTGCAGGAAAGACTTACCCTGTGAGCTTCTTTAAAACGCACAGCGGCACGATAGACATCATTCTTGTTGCGGCGGATATTTTCCTTAAAAAGCGTGCTGTCTACACTTACACGGAAGAGGACGAAAAAGATGTTCCAGGCGCCATTCGGGGAAAGGGGCACTTTGACACTGACGAGATGAACGCTGTTTTTCAGCTTTCAGTTATTGCCTATGCCGAAAAGACAGCATCGCGCCCTTCGGTTGTCCATTGCCAAGACGGGCACGTGGCAATGCTCCCTGCCCTTGCGAGCGAGGCGTCAGAATACTGCGGCGATGTAGGCGCGCTTTTTGCAAAAACGGGCTTTATTACAACTATACACAATGCGGGAATTGGATACCGCCAGGTTATTTACAGCATTGAGCACGCAATGGCTCTTACAGGGCTTTCTTATGATGTGCTTTCCAAGGGGCTTCTTGACGGAAGGATTGAGCCCTTTCTCTTAGCCGCTGAATACAGCGTTCTTTCTACGGTTTCGCCTTGGTACGCTGATGAACTTGTAACGGATGCGGGCAACGCGTACACTGAAGGACTTTCTAATGAGTTTGCCCGCCGCGGCATAAAGATTGCAGGTATTACAAACGGTATTGACTTTCACCGCTACAATCCCGCGGAGCCTGCAATGTCGCATATTCCTTTTCCGTATAAGCCTTGGGAAAATGATTTAGCAGGAAAATACAGGTTTCGCCGCCTTCTTGTAGAAAACATTGACCTTTTGGATGCAGGTTCTGTTGTGCGAACAGGCAATATTGAAAGCTGCGGTGGCTGCGTCTTTTTTGCTTATCAAGGGCGCATTGCAGAACAAAAAGGCATTCACGTTTTAATTGGCGCTGCAAGGAGGGTTATTTCTGCTTTTTCCTGCGCGCGCTTTCTTATCATGGGACAGGGTGACCACGAAACAGAGCTTGAGCTTGAGCGCTTTGCCCTTGAGTGCGAAGGCAGGGTGGTTTTTGTGCGAGGCTACAATAAAATAACTGCTAGACGCATTATTTGTGCTTCCGACTTTGTTGTTCTTCCAAGCGCGTATGAACCCTGCGGCCTTGAAGACTACATTGCCCAAATCTTAGGTGCAATTCCTGTAGCGCACGCTGTAGGGGGATTGCAAAAAATTGTTCACGGTAAAACGGGCTTTCTCTATCATAGAGAGGAGGGAAGGCTAGAAGAAGAAATTCTTGCAGAGCTTCTTATTTCTCTTGCTAAAAAAGCTCTTAATGAAAGGGAAAAAGATGAACTATGCGCTAATGTGGTAAGCGAGGAAAACCTTTTCTGCAACGCGGATGGGCATTCGCTTTTAGAGGTAATTGCTACGGCTGCGCAAAATGTAATGCAAAATTGCGATTGGCTTAAAATAATAGAAGACTCATATCTTCCGCTGTATGAGATTGCCAAGCATGAAAACTCCAGCGCTAAGGTGATGCAATAAAGCAGGGTACAAGATTAGAAAAACTAGCCGGATGCTTTTGCAGCCTGTTGACTTTTTTTGCCGCTTTTTGTAAGCTCATTTCTATGTTGAGCGATTTGCCAACTTAGCTCAGCTGGTCTAGAGCGCGTGACTTGTAATCTC
>CAYYCW010000188.1:0-2206 GCA_964470435.1 uncultured Treponemataceae bacterium | reverse complement strand
AGGAGGACATTCGTGATTTATCTTATAATAGCTATACTCATCTTTTTTCTTATTATAATAATAAGATGCATAAGGATTGTGCCGCAGTCGCAAGCGTTTGTAATTGAACGTTTGGGCGGATACCTTACAACATGGTCTGTAGGTCTTCATCTTAAGGTGCCGATTATAGACAGAATTGCAAAAAAGGTGCTGCAAAAGGAACAAGTCTTTGACTTTCCACCGCAGCCTGTAATCACAAAGGATAACGTAACGATTATGATAGACACTGTTGTCTACTTGCAGGTTACGGATCCAAAGCTTTATACCTACGGCGTTGAAAACCCCATTGCTGCTATTGAATACCTTTCTGCCACAACGCTGCGCAATATTATAGGCGAGCTTGAGCTTGACGGCACGCTTACGAGCCGCGATGTAATCAACTCTAGGATGCGCAGCGTGCTTTACGATGCGACCGACCCTTGGGGCATAAAGGTGAATCGTGTGGAGGTGAAGAACATTATCCCCCCAGGCTCAATTCAGGAGGCGATGGAAAAGCAAATGCGAGCCGAACGCGAGCGCCGCGAGTCTATCCTCATTGCTGAGGGGCAAAAGCAGTCTGCTATTCTTGTTGCAGAAGGAAAAAAGGAAGCCTCTATCCGCGAGGCGGAAGCGCAAAAAGAGGCTAAAATCCTTGAGGCGGAAGCGCAAAAGCAAGCGATGATTCTTGAAGCGGAAGCGCAGCGGGAAGCCGCTATTAGAAAGGCTGAAGGCGAAGCGGAAGCGATTAAGCTAAAGGCGGAAGCTGAAAAGATTGCCACAATTAAAAATGCAGAAGGCGAGGCGGACGCCATTCTCGCTGTGCAAACCTCGACTGCAGAAGGCTTAGAAAAGATTAAGGCTGTGAACGCTGACGCCGCACTAATAAAAATGCGCAGCCTTGAAGCCTTAGAAAAGGCTGCCGATGGCAAGGCTACAAAGATAATTATCCCTGCGGATATTCAGAACCTGGCAGGTCTTGTTACGGCTTTGGGGGAGCTGGGTAATTCAGAGCGGAAGAGCTGAGACGTATTGGGTGGTGCAGGTAGAGTTGTAGAGTTAAAGGTTGCCAGCGTGGGAAAGAGAGAGTAGAGCTCACGAAAGCAAATGCTTAACTTGAAAACTCTTCACTCATCGTCCCTTGCTCTGCCCTAAAGCTAAAAGCTAACGGCCAACTTCTCCTATAGCCCACCTTTTTTCACCTCAAAATGTGAGAACTCCATAGAGAATGAGCCTCTGCCCTGTGTAACCGAGCGCAGCGCAGTAGAAAAGCCGAACATCTTTGCCATAGGCGCTTGTGCGTGTACAATTTCAGCAGAGGGCTTTGACTCAAGGCCAGAGACAAGCCCGCCGCGCTGGGTAACAAGGCTAATAGCATCGCCTACAAACTCCTTAGGGCACAAAATATCAACGCTCATAACGGGTTCAAGCAGCTCTGGCGCGGCTTGCCTGCACGCTTCGTCAAAGGCAATAGAGGCGGCAGCCTCAAACGCGAAGGGCGTAGCTTCAAGCTCATTGTAAACAAGAGAGGTGAGCGTAACCGAAACATCAACGCAAGGGTAGCCGTATCGAATACCTGACAGAAAGGCAGCCTGCACTGCGCTTTCTATAGCCTCAAAGACTTCCTCGGGCGCGTCTGTCTTTTTGGAGGCGTTTACAAACACATTGCCTGCTCCGCGCTCAACAGGCTCCACTTTAAGCGTTACAACCGCTGACGTTTCCTTTCCGCCAATGCTTTTGCTAAAATGCTCCGTGTGCTCAGCCTGCGCTGTAACAGATTCGCGGTAAGTAACCTGCGGCGCGCCAACCCGCGCTTCAACCTTAAAGTCCTCAAGCATCCTTGTAACAAGTACTTCAAGGTGAAGCTCGCCCATGCCGGAAATCAAAATCTGGCCTGTCTCTGCATCTTCCCTAAAAAGGAATGTGGGGTCCTCCTTAGAAAGAATTTCTAGCGTTTCCTTTAGCCTGTCGCGCTCTGAAAGTGTTTTAGGTTCAACGGCTACGGAGATTACAGGCTCTGGGAAGCGTATTTTTTCCAGCAAGACAGGTATTCCTTCTGAGGCTAGCGTGTCGCCTGTTTGCGCGAATTTAAGGCCCACAAAAACGCCAATGTCGCCGGCGGAAATTTCTTGCATAGGCTCCGACTTGTTAGAGTGCATCCGCAAAATGCGGTTTACCCGCTCGCGCTTCT
>CAYYCW010000187.1:0-2257 GCA_964470435.1 uncultured Treponemataceae bacterium | reverse complement strand
AAAGTTTGACCTTGTGCTGCTTGACCTCAACTTGCCGGGCATGGACGGCTTTGAGTTTTTAACTCGCTTTAGGAAAGAAAACGCGACGCCTGTCCTTATAATGTCCGCGCGCGATTCCGATGAAGACATAATTTCAGGGCTTGGAATAGGCGCGGACGAGTTTGTAACAAAGCCCTTTTCACCAAAAGTACTTGCAGCAAGGGTAGCCGCATTGTTGCGCCGCGACCAGTGCGCCTCATCTGAAGGCGAGCATACGCTTAAATTCGGCGACTTTACCCTTTACGAAACAACCTGCATCCTCAAAAAGGGCGCGGAAAGGGTTTACCTTTCCGTAAAGGAATACGAGGTCTTGGATTTTCTTGCCCGCAATGCTGGCTCACCCCTAAAGCCTGAAACCATATATAAAAGCGTGTGGAAAAACGCCTACGGCGACCTTTCAGCTGTGGGCGTATATGTGCAGCGCCTAAGAAAAAAAATAGAGGATAACCCTTCATGCCCCAAATTCATAGAAACAGTGTTCGGTATGGGCTACCGCTTTAATATCAATCCATAGAAAAAAAAGAGCCAGCCTGCCTGCTTTTGCGGGTGAGCTTTTACGATTAGCTAAAGATGAAAATAAAGAAGCTTTTTTTTATACTCCTTGTAGGAATATTTTTAATACCCGTCCTTTCAGTTGCAATAATGACTTCAATGATTTACTACCGCTCCGTTTCAAGAATTATACCGATTGGAAGGGTTCAAGCAGGGGAGGCGATTTTTCCCAATGAAGAAGATGCAAGCTCGTCGCCTCCTGCAAAAAACTACATAAGCGCTTTTCTTAGCGACCTGCCTTACGATGTTGATTGCGCGGCCATTTCAACCAAGGGTCTTGTGATTTATTCGGAAATGGAGGACTTGCAGGAAGGCTCTATCATTACTCAGGATGATTTTAGGTATTTTGTATTTTCGGGCTCAAAAAACTATTTTTACAGCATAGACACAAACTTCAGCTTTTTGCTCAACAGCGGCCTTATGGAAGAAAGCTCGAACCTGCTTGAAAGCGAGGACTTACTCTTTTTTATAACCCGAATACCAAAGCACGACGCGGGAAGGGGGCCGCCTTTTTTTAAGAATTTCTTTTTAGGCTTTATTGTTGTCTCTGAAACCATCCTTCTTTTTGCCATCATCCTTTCGGTTTTTATAATCAAGCTTATAACAAGCTCGGTGGAAAAGCTAAAGGATGCTGCTGAAACGCTTGAAGCGGGCAACTTGGACCAGGAAATAAGGCTTACCGCCACAAACGAAATCATGATTCTTGCAGAATGCCTTGACAGGATGCGCATCGGCCTTAAAAAAGACAAAATTCGCAATTCCAACTTTGTAATTGGCTTAAGCCATGACCTGCGCACGCCCATCGCGCTGATTAAAGGCTACACGGAGGCAATAAAGGACAACATGTCAAGCGATCCCGGCTTTCTTGAAAACGCGCTTAGCATTATAGCGGACAAGACAGCCCAGCTTGAAACTATGCTTGACTCCCTTATTGACAGCGTGCGCATTGAAAATAGCGAATGGAAGGGTCGCCTTTCAGAATGCATGCTAAAGTCCTGGCTTGAATCATTTTCAGCAAGAATGTGCTCTGACGGGAACCTTTTAGGAAAGCGCGTACAAACTGAAATTAGCTTACCAGACAATCTTTTTATGATGGTTGATGAAGAAATCCTTTTGCGCTTCCTTGAAAATATCCTTAGCAACGCTTTCCGCTATACTAAGGAAGGCGGCGAGATTTCCCTCTTGGCAACCTGGGAAGCATCGCCGCCTGAAAAAAAGGAAAGGCGGCGAGAACAGGAAAAAAAGGGCAAGCTCGGCGTCATGAAAATTGTAATCGCGGACAACGGCGTGGGCATTTCCGAAGAAAGCCTTCCCTTTATATTTGATGCCTTTTACAAGGAGGCAAAGTCCAGGCGTGAAGGCGGGCACGGGCTTGGCCTTTCCGTTGTAAAGCACATTGCAGACACTTACGGCTGGGACATAAAGGTAGACTCCAAAAAGGGCGAGGGCACAACATTCTCCATATCAGTCTATGACTGCGAGTATAAGAGCTAGATTCCCATTTCCTTCAATTTTGCAATGTCCTCGTCCGTGCGGTTTCCGTATATCGTTATTTTGGAAAGCTCATCTTCCAAAGACTGAAGCTCATCTTGCGTAAAGGCGAGGTCGGCGGCGGCAAAGTTCTCCTTTATGCGCTCTAACTTGCGCATTCCGGGAATTGGCGCAA
>CAYYCW010000186.1:0-2298 GCA_964470435.1 uncultured Treponemataceae bacterium | reverse complement strand
AGAGAAGGAGGCGGCCTTCTCGCGCCGGCTTGCGGAGCTCAAAAATGAGGGAAGCGTGGGCGGCTATCTTTCGCCTTCGCTTTTTATTCCGCCTTTAAGCGAAATGCAAGAAAGCATTGAGATTTCCCAGAATGTTCTTGCGCCTATGCTTGAAAGTCAGTGCGAGCTTTTAGGTCTCGACAGCACCACGGCCTTCACCGCGCTTAAAGAAAGCGCCGCGCCGCTTCTCTTTTCTGATCTCCCGCAGACTTTTAGCGGCATGCTTGATGAACTTATAGCTGGATCGATAGGCGGCGCGTATTACCTTATAGCGATGATTTTTGACGCCTCCCCCGACATTGACATAAAGGCTATCGCGGCTGAATGCGAAGGAGTAACGTATTTTCAGAAAGTAAAGGATGTAAACGCGCAGCTTGACGCCTTAACCGCGATGCTTTTGCGCTTCTTTTTGATTGCCTTTGCGTTAATCATTGTTTTGCTCATTGCAGTCTTTAAGAAAAAAGCTTTTTACATTGCAGCCTCTCCCGTAATCACAGTGTCGGTCCTTTTAAGCTCGATGGCGCTCATGGGTAGGGGCATAGACTTTTTTTTTGCGGTCGGAATGCTTTTGGCAATAGGGCTTGGCCTTGACTACATGGTCTTTGCCGCAAATAGCGCATCCTCCGCGCTGTTGCCCGTAAGCCTCTGTTACTTTACAACAGCTTTGAGCTTTGGCTCCCTTGCGGCAAGCTCTTTTTCCCCGGTGCACATATTCGGCCTTGCGGTGATAATAGGCATTACCGCCGCTTGGATTTGCGCCCTCAGCAGCCAAGTCAAGGAGAAAGAATGAGTTTTATGCCTTTATTGATATGCGAAAGAAAAAATAGCGAGTTGCAAACGTCTCCCTTCGCTGGCAATAAGGCGATAAAGGTAGCTTTCGCATTGATCCTGTTGATTCTGTTCGCTGCGTCTTGCCAGTCAACGCGGCAGGCAAGAAAGGTCTTTATTACTGATAGCATTGCTCTATCGCTCCTTCCGCCGGATGCAGTCGGAAAGGCGATAGATGACTATCAGCTGATTACGGGCAGCTATGGCGAGCGCGAGTTTATGGCTGAAGCCTACCTTTTTGCAAACAAGGAACGCCTTGACATGACGGTTTTGTCAACAAGCGGGCAGACAATTTGTACGATAGTTTGGGACGGCGTACTGCTTGAGTTCTCATCGCCTTACATATCCGCGGCGAAGGCACGCATCGAATACATTGTAATGGACTTGCAGCTTGCTCTATATGACGCCGCGCTCGTAAAGGAGATAATAGAAGAAGCAGGCCTTACCTACATTAGTGAGGCTGATGGTGAGGACTACGCAAGAATGATATACGCGGATGGCGGCCTAATTTGGCAGGCTAAAAAAGAGGGCCGCAGCTTGAAAGTTGAAAACACGCTAAGAGGATATTCTTACGAGGTGGAAAGTTTACTATGAGCAAATATTATATGTCTTATCCATCTTTGGTTAGCGCCATTGGGGAAAGCACCGAAGAATGCTATTCAAATTGCCTAAAAGGGGAAAACAGCTTTTTTTTTCGCAACAATGACGGTCACCTTGTGGGGAGGTATAAGACTAAAACTGATAATGGCTTTGACGAAATTCTTTACAAGGCAACGGCGGCAGTAAAACCCCAAGCTGATGCCCTTATAGAACGCTATGGCAGCGAGAGGATAGGGGTTGCAATCGGAGGCTGCGACTACAATAGCGAAAGGGCGACCTTAGCCCACCGCATATATTCCGAAATTGGCAGCTTTGGCGACTACGATGTAGACAGCCAAAACCCCTTTCGCCCCGTCTCTATGGTGATTGATGCGCTTTCCCTAAAGGGGCCGGCATTCGCGGTTGCTTCAGCTTGCGCGTCTGGAAACGTAGCGGCAATTAGGGCAATCGACTTGATAGCCTTAGGCGAAGTCGACGCTATGCTTGTAGGCGGAATAGACTACGCAAGTAACATTATAACAGCGGGCTTTTATTCGCTTTCTGCCTTGAGTGATAAGCCTACAAACCCGTTCAGCAAAAACCGAAAGGGCGTAACGCTAGGCGACGGGGCTGCCCTTTACTTTATTACGCGCGAGAAGGTCTTTGACTTTCCCGTTGCCATTGCAGGCTTTGGGGAGTCAAGCGACGGCTACAACATGACAAGCCCCGACCCTAAAGGGGAAGCCGTCATCAGCATTCTTAAAGGCGCGCTAAGGATGGCGGGCAGGGACGCGGCTGACGTTGGCTACATAAACCTTCACGGCACGGGCACCGACGCCAATGACGCAATGG
>CAYYCW010000185.1:0-2305 GCA_964470435.1 uncultured Treponemataceae bacterium | reverse complement strand
GTTCCAAGCGCAGTTCCAAAATCATGAGCGCTGTTCTTGCCATAAGCGATTGGCCCTGCAGCAATTACGGTCTCCACTTGGACTTTTGCCGCCTAGCTCCTAGCTTTTTTAGGCTCTAGCCTAAAATCTCTTTCTTGCTTAAAAAGGCCGTTTTCAAATAAGTAAGCGCAAAAAGCGCATTGGTCAGATGCTTTGCCAGGAAATGCTATGCCTTCAGCTTCAAGCTTTTCGCGAAAGGCGGAAATTCCTTCACCTTGGCAAATGCTTACGCCAGGCGAGATTTTAGCATTTTCCATTAGTGTTGCATAGCCTTCATCTATTGTTCCAATTAAAATTTTTGGGTAAAAGTTTGCAAAGCCGCAGCAGGGGGCAACAGAACCATCAGGGTGAACAAAAAAACATCTTCCAAGTCCTTCGCAAAAATCATCTTGGAACCAGTTTTTTGCATCCCAGCTCATCTTATAAGGCGGCAAGGCTTCATAAAACCTATACACGGGGATAACAATATCATCGCTTCTAAGCAAAAAGCGGCAAGGCTTCATAAAGTCTTTAGCTTCTATCGGCACTTCCAGCTCAAGAATAGCGGCTGCCTCTTGAAACACGTTAAAAAAAGAGGCGTCAGCATTTTGAGGGATTACAGACCATATTTCTGCAACAGTGGTATCGCTTGAAATGCCTATTGCCGCTAGCAGAAAATGAGCTGCCTCTTTTGCGCCTTGCCCGTGCAAACTGTCAAAACTTAAAGCTATTTTACCATCAAAGCCTGAAGCGAAAAGCCTTTCAAGGGCTAATTCTCGTTCTAGCATGGAGTTGCCAAAAATGCCGTTAGTAACAACCCTTGAAAAGAGAAAGTCGTTTTTGCAAGCAAAGGCGGAAACTTCGCAAATAAAGTCCATACAAAGAAAGGGCTCTCCGCCTGAAAAGCCTACAAGAAGGTCGCTTCTATTTGCTTTAAGGCAAGAAGAAAGAAAGGTGCAAGCGCTATCTATGGAAAGCGCTTCATTGTTATGGGGTGCAAAACAGTGCTTGCACACAAGGTTACACGCTGAAGCAGGCGCAAAAATAACTTCTTCGGGATAAAACATGTAGCTATAATATCACAAGCTAAGACTTTATTTCTCTTGCCCCTTGCCGCGAAAGGCGTTTTTGCTAAAATAAAAAAAACTTATAAGGAGCGCTTCATGGCATTTTTTTATAGCGAACCTTCAAGAACCTTTGACGAATACCTTTTAATACCAGGCTACACGTCAACCGAGTGCGTGCCCGAAAACGTAAGTCTTGCCACTCCTTTAGTAAAGTTTAGGCAAGGTGAGGAATGTCCAATTTCGCTTAACATTCCGCTTGTATCCGCTATAATGCAGTCGGTATCTAACGACACAATGGCTGTAGCCCTTGCAAAGGAAGGCGGCATCTCCTTTATTTACGGCTCGCAGTCAATAGAAGATGAGGCGGCGATGATTGCCCGCGTAAAGTCTTACAAGGCAGGCTTTGTCACCTCCGACTCAAACATAAAGCCAGACCAGCCTTTAAGCGATGTTATCGCGCTTAAAGAGAAGTCGGGGCATTCAACAGTTGCCGTAACGGAGGACGGATCTCCAAATGGAAGACTTTTAGGTATAATCACAAGCCGAGACTTTCGCCTAACGCACGTAAGCCCCGACGAAAAGGTTTCAGCTTACATGACTCGGTTTGAGGACTTGATTTACGGCGAGGACGGCATTAGCCTTACACAGGCAAATGACCTTATATGGAAGCACAAGCTAAACACCCTTCCCATTATTGATGCTGAAAAGCGGCTCAAGTACCTAGTATTCCGTAAGGATTACTCCACTCATGAAGAGCACCCGCTTGAGCTCCTTGACGGAAAGCACCGCTACATTGTGGGTGCAGGCGTGAACACGCGCGACTACATGGAACGTGTGCCAGCACTCCTTGCAGCGGGCGCGGACGTGCTCTGCATTGACTCCTCCGAAGGCTTTTCTGAGTGGCAGCGGCGCGCCCTTGCCGACATTCACAGGGAATGGGGCGAGAGCGTAAAGATAGGAGCTGGCAACGTTGTAGACAGGGAAGGTTTTTTATTCCTTGCAAAGGCGGGCGCGGACTTTGTCAAGGTGGGGATTGGCGGCGGCTCAATTTGCATAACGAGAGAGCAAAAGGGCATAGGCCGCGGACAAGCAACCGCATTGATTGAAGTTGCCGCAGCCCGCGACGAGTACTTTAGGGAAACAGGCGTTTACGTACCCGTGTGTTCCGACGGTGGCATAGTTTACGACTACCACATAACACTCGCGCTTGCGATGGGCGC
>CAYYCW010000184.1:0-2308 GCA_964470435.1 uncultured Treponemataceae bacterium | reverse complement strand
CTGACGAGCGCTTTCCGCTTTTGTTTTTCCAGTTTGAAGAGTTTTACCGCCTTGACGCAGTTGCGGAGAATGCAGACTCAGTTGTCCCCCCTGCAAGACCAGGAATGGGAAGGGTCTATGAAATTGGCTCGTGGATTGTTTCAGCATGGAATCCTGCGGCTAATCCTGAAGCGCCTCTTGAGCTTTCGCTTGCTTCTATACCGTTTGTGCGCTTGGACTCCCCTGAAGATGCAGCTAGGATAGCTAGCAGGATATGGAACATGGGCGGCTTAAATCTCCTTTCTCCGCAAGCTGCAGCCTTTGCCGCGGCAGAAGCCTTGCGGGAAGGCATAGCATCCGCGGACGAAGCCCTTGACGCTTTTTTTAGCCTTGCAGAAAGCGCTGAAGGTGTACCGATTACTGCATTGGAATACTTATGCGCAATTGCTCAAGCTTCTTCAGACGTGCAGCTGCAAGGCGGAATAGCGCAAAGGCTTTCAGCCTTTGGAGGCGTGCTTTCCGCTGACTCTAACAAGGATTTTATCCCTGATTCTCGTGTTTCATACCGTGCTGGAAGGCCTCATTCCGCAGTATATGACTTAAACCAGGACGGCTACCCTGACATGGTTGCAGAATGCGGATTTGGGGAACCCGTATCCATTTTCTTTCCAATACGAGGAGCTTCAATTGACTACCAAACTTATCCCACTGTATCTTCTGTCCGGCTAGAAGGTGTCGCATATGAAATGCGTTCCGCTTCTTTTGATTGCGCCCCTCTTATTGCAGAAAATTTAAGATTTGACTTTCTTTCTCCTGGCTTTTTCTTTTTGTCTGCTGATGCAGGCTTTGTCTTTCCACGAGACGAGAATCTGATCGCTTTTTCCGCTTCAAGGCTTGAAAGCAATGTTTTAGTTTCAGAAACCGGCAATCAAGCTGAAGTAATGCGCGAAACCATTTATGACGAAAACGGCTTGCCTTTTTCAGCAAGGGAAATAAGGGGCGGGGCTGTCATTTCCAAAACGACTTTCAGGAATGGCAAGCCTGCCGAATCCATTATGGATAGCGATGGCGACGGTCATTTTGAAAAAAGAGTTGTCTATGGAGGCGCAGGAGGCTATGACGCAATAGTTTCAGGATATACAATAGAAGAATCCATTTTCGTGGACACTGATGGCGACAGGATTTTTAACTACGCTGAGTTTACGCTATCCAACGGCTCTGTAAGGCAAGCCTGGCTTGATGCTGAAGGAGTATCCTCGCACATTCAGTGGACTAAAATGCCTGACGGCTCTTCGTCAGCCTCATGGCGTCATCCTGAAAGCGGCCTTGAAGTTATAGCAAATTTTAGCGCGCCAGCTAGTACCGTCAGGGAAAACTTTTCTGTCTATTATCAGGGGAAAACGCGCAGGGCTTTTTACGACGCTGCGGCAGGGATTTGGTGGCTAGACAGGAACTCGCCGCTTGCTTCCGCAAATCTCACCTTCGCTGCCACTAACTTGAAACAAAATGAGTATCCTGTTGCTTTTACTGACGTGGAATTTGAAGGCGGGTTTATCCGTATTTTAAAGGTAGGGGATTATCTTTTTGCTGAAACAGTGTCCAGAAGCTTGCCCAGGTAAGGTAACCTTGCGCCTTGCGGTATATTTTCGCGCTCTTTCCACCTCTTTTCTTGCGATCGCGCTTTTAGCTTTAGCTTCTTGCGCTTCTCAAGAAGGTCCGCCTGAGGTTGTAATTGACTACTCAAGCGCAAGAAGTGTGCGCTACGAAATGCAGCAGATTGCCTCCCTGCATTTGACAGATTCAGTGCAAGCGCTTCTACGCGCAAGGAATCTCTTGCATTCTGCGGGGAAAAGCTTGGAAAACCCGCAAGCAGAATACGGAGATGAGCTACTAAGCAAAATTAATGCCCTCTATTCCGATTCCCTTGAAATTGTAAAAGCAAGCTTTGATACCGCAGTTTCCGAAGGCGATTGGGAAAACGCACTGCGCCTTTACCGATCCCTTTTAGCCTTG
The DNA here is from genome assembly GCA_964470435.1 of uncultured Treponemataceae bacterium. Classification (GTDB taxonomy): domain Bacteria; phylum Spirochaetota; class Spirochaetia; order Treponematales; family Treponemataceae; genus Avitreponema. Next base: position 316 of record CAYYCW010000184.1, on the reverse strand, counting down.
GGCAAAGCACCTCCAAAATGGAGCGTTGAAAGCCTTTCTAAAAGAAGAATTGCCGCCTGGGAAGCCGAAGGAAACACTGCGCTTTCGCAGCTTCTTGCAGAAAGCCGCTCTACTCCTAAAGATAAACCACCTAGGGCAAATGTTGTTGCAGACATGATTTCTGCAACTGTAACAGTTTGGGTTGATCGCGGCCTTTCAATACAGCGCGGCGTTGGATACGCTAACCGTGTTATAGGCTCAGGCTTTTTCATAGACAAGCGTGGCTACATTGTTACCAATTACCATGTAATTTCAAGCGAGGTTGACCCCAACTATG
>CAYYCW010000183.1:0-2338 GCA_964470435.1 uncultured Treponemataceae bacterium | reverse complement strand
AGATTTCGCGCTATATGGATAAGGGCACGTCGGAAATTGAAAGCTTTTTTAACATTTTTGTCACCTTTGTCCAAAAAAAGACTGCTGCCTTTACCGAGCGCGAGAATAGGGAGCTTGAGCTTGTCGCGCTCGGCACAATTGCAGACATTATGCCGCTTAAAAACGAAAACAGAATCCTTGTGCGGCAAGGAGTGGCTGCCATTAACCGCGCTCCCGTTCCCGGACTTTTTGAGTTGCTTTCGCTTCAAAACCTTGCAGGAAAGGAGCTAACCGCAACTGACTTAAGCTGGAAGGTAACGCCTATCATTAATGCCGCCGGGCGGATGGGCAGCCCTGAAAAAGCCTTGCAACTTTTGCTCACTTGCACGCCACAAGACGAGCGGCAAAAGCTTGCAGCAGAGGTTGTTGCCATGAACGAAAAAAGGCGTGATCTAGAAAAGGAAACTTGGGTTGCCGCTGAGCCTCTAGCTTACAAAAACTTTAAGCGTAACTTTGAGCGCATAGCCTTTGCAGCAGGAACCGAGATAAACCGTGGCATTACAGGCCTTACAGCATCGCGCATGGCTAAGCACTTTGGCGCAGTTTCGATAGCAGTTTCAGTAAAGGATGACGGCAGCGCGGTGGGCTCAATGCGTTCTGCGGGCGGGGTAAACCTAAAGGCTATTTTGGAGCTTTGCAGCGATCTTTTTACGGATTACGGCGGGCACGCTTTTGCAGCTGGCTTTACGCTAAAAGAAGGCTGCCTTGCCTCTTTTGAGGAGCGCATTCACTCAATAGCGGAAGACCTAGAAATGCCGGAAGAGAGTCCCGACAGCGTTATAGCGATAGATGCTGAGCTGCCGCATGAATGCGTAACACCGGAGCTACTCGACATTGCAGATATTTTTGAGCCTTACGGTGAGGGTAATGCCCCGCTTCAATTCCTAGTGCGGGGGGCAAAGATTATAGATGCCGCGATAATCGGCAAGGCAGGCCAGCACGTAAAGCTTACCCTTGACTGCGGAAATTTCAAATGGCCTGCCCTTTACTGGAACGGCGCCGAAATGTGCGGGTGCGACTTTTCCGTAAAGGACAGGGTAGATGCTGTTTTTCGCGTGTCAAGAAATTTTTTTAACGGGGCGGTTACACCGCAAATGATAGTAACAGACTTAAAGCAGTCAGCTGATAGCTCAAATATTGTAAAAAAGTCTGTTCAAGCTGAAACTGCATGGGCTGAAAGGAAGGTACAATGAAAATAGTTAAACTCAGGGTATTTGTATGCGCTGTTGCAGCAACACTTTTTCTTTTTTCGTTTTCGCTGCTTTTCGCAGGAGGAATGATAGAAAACTCAAAGGCACCTGACTTTGACATCACGCTTCCTGAAAGCGGCATGGCTGGGGATGCGGCTGTCGCAGTGTTCCGCACAAATGAGCCGCTTAACTCGGCAACAGTCAGTCTGAAAAATAATGACGGCACTGTAGTAGCTTCTGCACAAGCCTTCTTTTTTTCTGAAAACTCTGTGCAAAGAAAGTTGTTGATCCGGTATACTTATGCTGCAGTTATCGCCTTTCCCGTCACGCTTGAAAGCGGGAGCTACCTCTTTGATTACATGATAAGCCTCGAAAGCGGGCGTGAAATTGCCGGCAGCTCTGAAGTGAGCGTTACCGCCCCGGAATGGGCAAGCGAGGATATCCATCTTGACGAAAGAAACACTTCAATCATTACGAACACAGGCGAGGAAAGGATAGCTCAGATAGACAAGCTTAATGAGATTCTTTTTTCATTTGACAGGGATGCTCCTCGTTTCGCAAGTGGATTTATTCGCCCTGTAGCAAGTAGGCGTGTTACATCCGGCTTTGGCGATAGAAGGGTTTTCATCTATTCTAGCGACGAGAGAAGTTCTTCTATTCACTATGGTATTGATTTTGGAGTGCCAACAGGAACACCTGTAGCCGCAGCAGGGGACGGCATTGTGGTCATGGCAGAAGAGAGAATATCCACAGGCTATTCTGTAGTGATTGAGCACATGCCTGGCGTTTTTAGCCTTTATTACCATCTTGACGAGCTTTCTTGCAATGAAGGCGACAAGGTTAGCGTGGGCGACATCATAGGAAAGTCAGGAGCTACGGGGCTTGCGACGGGTCCGCACCTTCACTGGGAGTTTAGGGTAAACGGGGAGGCTATATCCCCTGAATTTTTCTTAAAAGACGAGTTTGCAGCGTTATACGTAGTTAATGAAAAATAGCTTAATTGACAAAAGACTTTGTTTTTTATATTCTTTTTTTACCCTTCCGATAATTAATTGTAAGCCAAAAGGAGGTAATAATTAAATGGCTCGCATTATGGTGGATGATTCTGA
>CAYYCW010000182.1:0-2339 GCA_964470435.1 uncultured Treponemataceae bacterium | reverse complement strand
AAAAAAGACAAAGAAATTCAAACCCTTGTTATTGTGGAGTCTCCTGCAAAGGCTAAGACAATCGAAAAATATCTTGGAGCTGGCTACACGGTAAAGGCTTCTATGGGGCATCTTGTTGACCTGCCCAAGTCCAGGATGGCAATAGACATTGAGCATAATTTCGAGCCCGAATACATAACAATACGGGGGCGCTCTAATATTTTGCGGGAGCTTCAGGGAGATGCAAAAAAGGCAGCCCAAGTTTTTCTTGCAAGCGACAATGACCGCGAGGGCGAAGCCATTGCCTGGCATTTGGGCCGCGCCATTTCAGCTAAAAGCGAGGCTACAATCCGCCGCATTGTCTTTAACGAAATTACGCCTAACGCTATCCGAGAGGCTGTAGAGCATCCGACGGAAATAGACGAAGCAAAGGTGAACGCGCAAAAGGCGCGCCGCGTGCTGGACAGGCTTGTAGGCTACAATCTTTCGCCCCTGCTCTGGAAAAAGGTAAAAAACGGGCTTTCGGCGGGAAGGGTTCAGTCCGTGGCTTTAAGGCTCATTTGCGAGCGCGAAGAAGAGGTTGAAAGCTTTATCCCTGAAGAATACTGGACCTTGGATGCCAGTTTCAAGAAGGGGCGCTCTCAGTTTAGGGCGCAGCTCATCCTTTACGGCGGCGAAAAGCCCTCCCTTAAAAACGAGGAGGCTGCAAAAAGAATAATAGAAGAAATCCGCCCATGCGCATTCTCTGTTTCGGATGTAAAAACCTCCGAAAAGAGCATAAAGCCTAAGCCGCCCTTTACCACGTCGACGCTTCAGCAGGCGGCCGCTAACAGGCTTAACTTTACCTCGCGCAAAACCATGCAAATAGCCCAGCAGCTCTACGAAGGCGTAAATATCGGCAGTGACAGGATAGGGCTAATCACGTACATGAGAACGGATTCCGTGCGCATTTCCCCTGTAGCCCTTGAGGATGCAAGAAGCTACATTGCAGAAAAATATCCTGAAGCCTTGCCAGCTTTCCCTATTTTTTATTCTACGGGGAAAAACGCCCAAGATGCGCACGAAGGCATTAGGCCTACCTACGTGCGCCACTCGCCGGATTCCATCCAAGAACACTTGACAAAGGATCAGCTCAAGCTCTACACGTTAATCTGGGAGCGCTTTGTTTCAAGCCAGATGAAAAACGCAAAAACAAGGACAACAACGGTTAAAATTACAGCGGGGAAGCCTCTTTTTCTTTTCCGCGCCAGCTCCACAAAGGTTATAGAAAAGGGCTTTTACAGCGCGATGAAGCTCCTTCTTCCGAGGGAGGAAGGCGGCAAGGCACTTCCCGAAATGAAGGCGGGAGAGGAAGTCGAGGCTGCAGGCTTTCACCCTGAGCAGCACTTTACGCAGGGTCCTGCAAGGTACACTGACGCTTCCATTGTAGAAATGCTCGAAGAAAAAGGAATTGGCAGGCCTTCCACATACGCGCCGATTATTTCGGTTTTGATGGACCGCTACTATGTTTCGCGCTCAAGCAAGCAGCTTGTGCCAACTCAGCTTGGAAGGATTATCAACGGCATTCTGGTTGAACACTTTCCCGACGTGATTGACGCGGGCTTTACCGCCACCGTAGAAAGCAAGCTTGACAAAATAGAGGAAAACGAGATTGCTTGGCAGGACATGGTGGGCGAGTTTTTCTTTCCCTTTAAGAAGCAAGTTGATGCTGTAACTGAAGAGCTGGACAGCATGAAAGGCATCTTGGACGAAAAGACCGATTATACTTGCGAGCTCTGCGGAAAGCCTATGCTCAAAAAGCTGGGGCGCTTTGGCTTTTTTCTTGCCTGCTCAGGCTTTCCTGAATGCACGCACACGCGCTCCATTCCGCTTGCAAAGTGCCCGCGGCCCGGCTGCAATGGCGACATTGTAGCGCGCAAGCCTAGGGGACGCGGAAGGGAGTTTTACGGCTGCACAAACTACCCCGAATGCGACTTTTTAACCCACTTTAAGCCGATAAACGCGCATTGCCCAAAATGCGGCCAGTTCCTTGTAGAAAAGGACGACAAGAAAAGCGGCCCGCTAAAAGCCTGCATCAACCCTGAATGCGATTATCTTCATGATCAGGCGGAAGAAGTCTTTGCAGCAGATCGGAGGGAAGCGTGAACCCTTGCTTTTCAGAGTATCTCTTGTACCTTGAGGGGGTAAGGGCTCTTTCTCCTAGGACCATCCGCAGCTACAGGCAGGACTTTGCGCTCTTTTCGGAATACTTGGCCTGCGATGGTCAAAACATAGAGCCGCTTGAGGCGGACAGCGCGCATATCCGTCTTTTTGTAGCCTGGCTTAAGCTTAAAGGCTACAATCCTTCAAGCATAAACAGG
>CAYYCW010000181.1:0-2436 GCA_964470435.1 uncultured Treponemataceae bacterium | reverse complement strand
ACTTTAAGCTCGCTTACCTCGCCCTCGTCAATTGTGCTGTAAAGGTTTTCAAGCGTAACCTTTTTTACGTTGCGCGCGCTTTCAAAGCGCTTAAGCTCCTGCCTTTTAACGGAAATCTGCCTTGCAAGGCGCTCGTTTTCCGTAACTTGGAATGGATCGCCCGCGTTTGGCATACCTTCAAGGCCTAGAATTTCTACAGGCATGCTGGGCGTAGCCTCTTCAATCTTTTCGCCCCTGTCGCTAAAGACAGCGCGGACGCGACCCGAATAAACGCCTGCAACATAGGCATCGCCAGTGCGAAGCGTACCGCGCTGCACAAGAATTGTAGCTACAACACCGCGCCCGTGATCAATGCGAGACTCAATGACCTTACCTTCCGCGCGGCAGTCATAATTTGCCCTAAGCTCCAATATTTCTGCTTGAAGAAGAATGGTTTCCAGAAGGTCATCAAGACCTTCCTTTTTAAGGGCGCTTATGTGTACAAACATTGTATCGCCGCCCCATTCTTCAGGGGTAAGGCCGAGCTCTGAAAGCTGCGTCTTTACCTTATCAGGATTAGCCTCAGGCTTGTCAACCTTGTTTACAGCTACAATAATCGGCACCTCTGCAGCCCTGGCGTGGTTAATTGCCTCAATAGTCTGAGGCATAACGCCGTCATCCGCAGCTACAACCAAGACTACAATGTCGGTAACATCAGCGCCGCGAGCACGCATCATAGTAAAGGCTTCATGGCCAGGCGTGTCAAGGAAGGTAATTCTCCCACGTGGCGTGTCAACAATGTAGGCACCAATGTGCTGCGTAATACCTCCAAACTCGCCCTCTGCAACGCGCGTGCTTCTTATAGCGTCAAGCGTCTTTGTCTTTCCGTGATCAACGTGCCCCATAATGGTAACAACCGGAGGGCGCGTTTTAAGCTCGGCGTTTTCATCGCTTTCGCGCTCAATGACAGTTTCATCATAAAGGCTTACAATATGTACATCGCATCCATATTCAGATGCAAGAATGGTAGCTGTATCCGCATCAATCGACTGGTTTACAGTCAGCATCATGCCCATTTCCATTAGCTTAGCTATAATCTCTGAAGCCTTTAAGTTCATTTTGCGAGCAAGCTCAGAAATTGAAACCGATTCCATAATTTCAATTTCTTTTGGAATAGAGCTAATCTTAGCTTGCTGCTTTTTTTTCTGCTGAAGAAGCTTTTCCTCAAAGCTTTCTTCTTGCTCGCGCTTGACGTATACCTTTTTACCCTTGAAGTTTTTCTTGCCAACCTGAGGGCGGGCAGTTAAAGGCGCTGGCGCCGCGCCAAATCCGCCTCCGCCAGACCGCTGACCTGAAAAGGATGCAGGCCGCGTGTTTCCATGTGAAAAGGCGCCTGTCCTCCTTTCTGGAGAAGTGTTGCGGTATCCCCCCTGTCTTTCATTTTGCCCTTCACGCGTGTTTTCCCTAGCTTGAGCACCCGAAAAATTGCTTCTACCCCTATTTGAAAAATTAGAAGAATAACGATTGCGATCAAAGCCTGCGCGTTGCCCGCTGCGCTCCTTAGCGCGATCCGCAAGATTCCCCGCCTTAATATTAGGCCTTTTCTGAGTCAATATATCAATTTCGCTCTGGGAAGAGTCTTTAGCCTGAGGCGCTTGCACCTTAGTGTCAGAAAGCTGTCCTTGAGCTTCAGTAGGATGGGCTGATTGAGGCGAATCTGCGTGAGCTGCGCCTTGCTGCTGCGCCTGTTGCTTTTCAGAATCAGGCTTTTCTTGCCGCGCGCCTTCGCTTCCTTCAAGGTTTTGCCGCCTTTTTACAACAACAACCTTTTTCCTTGCAGGCTTTGCCGAAGGAGCGCCTACGTGCTCAGGGCTAGCAACAGGTGGCGCAGCCTCCTGTTGCGCCCTTTCTTCTACAACAGAAACAGCTGGAACAGAGGCAATCTTTGACTTCTTATTCAGAATAACTTTAGGCTTTTGGGCATTCAGGGAATCTTCCAACATGCAACTCCTATTCTCCGTCTTCTTCGTCCTCGTATTCAAAACTTAGTTCAACCCCGCAGTTTGGACAACTAGTCATATCAATAGTAATCCTTGCGCCGCATTCAGGGCATTCAAATTCATCTTCTTCAACAAATTCCTCTTTAGCCAACTCGCCCGTTACTTGCTCTTTTTTCTCTGAATAATCGAGCATTTCATCTAAAGCACTTTTGAACTCCTCTGTCATGCCCTCAATATTAAAAAGCTCATCACGGCTTAATCTTAAAGCTTCTTCGATGCTTTGTATACCTGCCCCCTGCAAAAGAGCAAGAAGCCCTGCATGAACGGAAGATACTTCTTCCTCATCTTGAAAATCAGAAAAGAGATTGTCAATAGCCTTTCTAGGCTCTGCAGAAATATCCATTTCTGCAAACTCTTCCCGCGTCTTTATGTCTATATTCCAGTCAACAAGCCTGTT
>CAYYCW010000180.1:0-2480 GCA_964470435.1 uncultured Treponemataceae bacterium | reverse complement strand
TGCCCAAAAAGGCGGTTGTTAAGCTGTATGACACATACGGTGAAGCAAGGAGAGTTAATAGACAATGAAAATATATTTTAAGAAGTCCTTTTTAAGAAGCGAGGCTGTAAGGGAGTTTGTTAGGAAAAGCCAGCTTGATGAATTTAAGAGAAAGATTTTAGAACACTTAGACAAACTCGAAGCGCAAGAAAAAAAAGAAGCGCGGGAAAAAGAACTTAAAAAATCTTTCGCTACTAAAAAAGGCATTAAAAAAGCAGGCCTTCCCGTTGGGACAATACGAGAATGGAGTGGCAAGAAATATATAAAGATAGCGCCAGATAAGTGGGTGCGAAAGTATGACAAAGAAAGCAAAGGTATAAAAATGGCAATATCCGCCTTAAAAAAGAAGGTGGACGCTTGTGCATCGGCAGAAGAGCTATTGCAGCTCACACTGCAGCACAAAGAGCGCTTTAGAGACGAAAAAGGCCAGATGCTCCCTTTTGTGCAGGAGCTAAGCGACTATGTGAGCAAAAGGAATAGCGCTATAGTAGCGGGGAAAGACGGGCACGCAACAAAGCTAAGAAAAGAGTTTAACGCACATATATCGCCGCTGTTGGATAAAACTATCAAGAGCAAGAATGGTGTTGAAGCACTGTTTACAAAAGTTTCTCGAAAGGAGATGCGCGGCGCAACCGATGAAACGGAAAAAAACGGATTCACGGTAGAAGAGCATTTTGAAGCCGCGAATCAAATTAAACAACTATTTGAAAGCGCATCGCTTGTAAAGTGGCACAAAGACTATAAGGGGAACAAGAACCTAAAAATAGGGCGCTTTTTAAGCGAGGAAATAACGCTAAATTCTGGGAAAAAGGCGCGAGTTTGCATAACAGTCAAGCGGTTTGTAAATGAAAACAAGAACATTCTTTATTCTATTGAGGTGATGGACAAAGAAAATGCCCTTGCACAGACAAGGGCAAAAGGTAAAGGCAAGGCCTTGAAACAAGACCAGCCCCATACGGACACTTTACCACAATCTACCAATTTAGGCAATAAAGAAAATGCCCTTGCAAAAAAAATGGACTCAATTCTTTATGAAAAAACCGAGTCCGTACGCGGCGCTAATTCGCCTCATGAAGCTGACGCTTCAACTGGCTTTAGTGTATCACAATCTGCCAATGGTATCAATAAAAAAGATGGGAAAATTACACTAAGCCCCGGTCTTTTAGCAATTAGGGCAAAATACGAAATGAGTAAAACCGTACTCGGTAGGGCAAAGACAGTGGTATTGCCGGACGGCAGCAAAATGAAGTGCCACTATCGCATTGTCGAAGCAGAAGCGCCTGCAGCAAGCCACAATGAAGCTTCTTTTGCGCCAACTGAAGGCTTCCCAACTAATGCCGAAGGCAAAAACATAAACGACAGAGACTACCAGCATGATATGGACGCTCAAGAATCTGTTAGGCGCATAGCCGCTAACTTTAACGCGCTTGCACTTGATGCGCCGCCTATCGTAACTAAAGACGGCATAGTGATAAGCGGCAACAATCGCACAATGTCAAGCAAGCTGGCGGCAAGGCAAGGCACAGATAAAGCCTATGTAGAATCCTTGCATGAAATGGCGGATGAGTTCGGCATTGACGCAGGAGAGCTTAAAGGCTTTGAACATCCGCGCGTGATTTTAGAAGTAGATGCAGAACATGAAGGAGACTATACAACAGAAGAGTTTGCTGCGTTTAATCGGGATACTAAAAAGACCATGAACAATGTAGAAAAGGCGGTGAAAATCACAAAGACGCTAAACGGTGGAAAAATCAAAGAAATAGCAGAATGCCTAGACGGTTTCGAAACAATGGGGGAACTATACCAAGATAAAAAAGGCGGTGTTAAGTTTGTACAAACCCTTGTAAACGCAGGCGTTATCCTTGAAAACGAAAAGGCGCAATATTTAACTTCGGACGGGCTTTTAAATGATACAGGCAAGGACTTTGTAGAAACCGTCCTTGTTGGAAGCGTACTTAATGAAGAAAACATAAGAGCTTGCGATGGCGCAGGCGGGAAAAGCATACGCAAAAAGCTAGTCCGCGCAATTCTTCCTTTAATTGAAAACAAAGGCAACGGCAAAGAATACTCTTTTAACACTGAATTGAACGAGGCAGCAGCAATAGCGCTTGAAGTATCAAAAAATCATGAAAAGTTTGGCACGGTAAAAGACTATCTAGACCAGTTAAACCTATTTAGCGATAAAAAGATAGATGATATTACAGCAAGGCTTGCTGAAGTAATTCATGATGACACCGAAAAGGCTTTTGCTTCCAGAATGAAGAACTTAGGCGCAGGACTTAGAGATAGCGCTGAAGGTACACAAGACATTTTCTTAGGCGGCGTTGAAAGTAAAGAAGCCCTTATAAGCCGCTTTCTCGATATTAAAAAAGCCATAGCCGCCATCTTGCAGCAAGTATTCGGCTTTGGAGAAAGCGCATAAGGGGGAGCAATGATTAGTG
>CAYYCW010000179.1:0-2515 GCA_964470435.1 uncultured Treponemataceae bacterium | reverse complement strand
TCTATTGTGTGGTTTATCACGCTTGAATGCGGCATGTTCACCAAAATTGCGCCAAAGCCCATTGGCAAAAGCAGGGCGGGCTCATAGTCCTTTTTAATTGCGAGCAAAATTAGGAGGCCGCCAATTGCAAACATTACAAGCTCTTTCCATGTGAGGGCAAGGAAGCCTTCCCAGAGGAATTCCATTGAATACTCCTTAATTCATTTTAAGAATGCGGCGATTATACTTAAAACGCTCCTTGTATGAAAAGGGGGCTAAAGCCTAAACTTAAAGATAAGCGGCAGGTGGTCAGAGTAGCCTTTGCCCGTATATATGCGAAAGGCGGCAGGCGCGCCGTCGTTTCCAAAGAGGAAGTCGTTTTCAGCGACATAAAAGCGGCTAGCTTCCGCTTCAATACTTTCCTTAAAGAGATGCGACACAAAGATATTGTCTATTTTTTCGCGCTCCCCCCGCCAAAAGTAAGTGCCTGCGCTTTCAGGAAGGAAATCCCACGCTGAAAGGTACTTTTGCATAAAGGCAAACTCTTCAGGAGGTTGGTTAAAGTCCCCGCAAACAATAAAGGGCGTGCCAGGCGCTTCCCTTTCCAGCAAGCTTATCCTTTCCGTTAAAAGCTCTTCTTGCAAAAGTCGAATCTGCTTGTTTTCTTCTGCGCTGCCGCTTCCTCCTTTTGACTTCCAGTGCACCGCAAAAAGCACCAAGCGGCCATTGCTTGTTGCAAAGGCGACTTCCGCAAGCGGTCGTAGCGAAGAAAGAGCGGACGACGGAATTGCAGTAGAGGCGGGACTTGCTGCAAGGCTGTGTATTTTTACGCTTTCTATTGGAAAAACAGAAAGAATACCTGTGGAAAAAGCGCCGCCCCTGCCCGCTGGAATAAACGCCACGTGGCTATAAAAGTCTTGGGTTGGCAAAAAGGCCGCCGCGTCAAGGAGGACGCCCTCGTTTTCTATTTCTTGCAGAACAGCGATTGAAGGCGGCCGCCCCTTTTTGGGCATGGATTTAGAAATAGCCTCTATAAGCGGGTGCCTTTTTTCTGCAATAGGCATTGGCGCCTCAGAAAGAACTTGAGCAAGCCTTTGAAGGCGCTCCGTGTAGAGCTCTTCTGTCCAATCCTTTTGCGTGAACTCGCTAAACTCGTTGCCATTGGTTACGCTGTCAAAGAAGGTTTGCGTGTTATAAGTCATTACAACAATTTCGCCCTTCTCCCCGCTGCTACTAAAAAGCGCGCACGAAGTAAAAATAATAGCCGCCAATGCTGCAAAAATTGCAGCTATAACCTTAAAAGTTGAATCTTTCATAGTTAAGCCTCCGCAAATGTATATACGCTAAAAAGGCGGCGGCGGCCTTTTTTTGGGCTTATTATTTGGAAGATGTTCCAAAACCACAGGCGCTGTTCATTCTCCATTAGCGATCGTATTGCTTGCGGCAATTACAGCGCGGCATTGCGATTTACCCTCGAAGAATGGCTATTCCGCGAGATGGAATAGCCTACTCTCTTCTGCTATGCTTTCCCTAATAAGAGGAGGATACGGGCTAGGTTTCAGCGGCTACGGGCTAAGAAGCACAAGGCGGCGGCTAAACCCTAAACCGCCCCAAGTGAGTATGCAGTTACCCTTTTGGGGTGCATATCACATAGACTATATGACGGGCATCATATAGTCTATGTGATGGGAACCTCATAGTGTATGAGATGCCCCTAACATAGCGTATATGTTATAAGCGTAGACGGTACTAAGCACTGCGCACACAGCACTTAGTACCAACAAATGCGCCAGCATTGTCTAGAACACTTGTGCCTGAATTAGCTAAACAAATGAGTCTGCACTGTTCCAATAAATGAGTCTGAGCGCTGGCGAGCGCTTCTTGCCCTGCCCTAGGGCTCCAAGCTTCAGGTTTACAGCTCCAAGCCTGTAACAAAAAAAATTCCCTAGCTACTCTATTACAGCATACTTAGTCTTGCGCTATAAAGGCGGTAGCTTATTTTCTATAAATATAAATAAAGGAAAAAGGAATGAAAAAGCGAGAAAAGGCATATTTAGAGCCTTTATGAACAGATTTAGGGGGGCAATGCTAGCTCTTCTTGCTTTTAGCCTTGTAGCCTGCTACAGCTCAGGCGGCGGCACTACTGCTACCTGGATTACGAAATCCTTTCTGACAGTTGGATTATCTACACGGAGGCGGGCTTGGTGAAGTGGAATGCCGCCGCGCGAGAGAATCTAGACTTAAACGCACTTTGGGCGCGAACATCAACATATAAGGACGTGCCTGGACTCCCGCGGGCGACAGCGACGGAGCCTACGTTGGCACCTTTGATTGCGGCGGGCATACTGTGTACGGCCTTGCCGTAAACGTAAGCTATAAAGCAGAAGCTGCTCCTTACGCGGGCTTTTTGGCCATGTTGGAGAGAACGGCGAGGTAAAGGACTTGGGCATTAGCGGGCGGATGTTAGGTAGTGTCTACACAAGATTGCGTTAAAATGTCACACCAGATAGCAATGCAGCGAATTTGAACAACCGCC
>CAYYCW010000178.1:0-2519 GCA_964470435.1 uncultured Treponemataceae bacterium | reverse complement strand
ACATAGCGTATGTGCTATAAGCCTTGATATGCTCCAGCTGGGAACTGGGAACTGGCAAAACATCCTTTACTTTTGCTGCAATTTCAATATACTGCTTAAATATCTACCCTTTTACTATTTTGTTCTTGTTAGAAAGGGGGATTGCGGGTTATACTCTAATTTTATTGAAAAATTCTGGAGGGAAAATATTTTGGCGCGAAGAGGAACTATTGGCAAAATCATTGTCTTGGTCTTGCTTGTCTTGATTTTGCTTTTTGGCGGGCTTTTGTGGTTCGATTATCTTGGAATTATGCGCACTAGGCATATTTTTTCGCCGATTTATTCGCTTTTTGGAAGAGGATCTGGGCAATCATCGTCAACGCTTCCCTCACAGCCTGCGGACCTTGACGAGGATAGGATTGCAAAGCGCCTTGAAGCTGTAAACATAAGGAATCAGGAGCTTGACCAAAGGGAAGCTGAGCTTAGCGTGCGCGAGCAGGAAATGCTCCAAATTTCCCAAGAGCTTGAAGAAAGGCAGCTTACAGTGGAAGAGCGCGAGCGTTCTTTTAACGATATGTTGCGCGCTACGGAAGACAGGGCAGCCAATGTCCGCACGATTGCAGGCTACATGAATGGAATGAGGCCGCAGGCGGCGGTTGATAACCTTTTGGCGATGGATGATCAGGACATTATTGACGTGCTTCGCGCTGCAGAAGACATGGCTTCGGAGCAGGGAAGAACTTCACTGGTTTCATACTGGTTTTCCCTTATGCCTGCAGATCGCGCTGCCGAAATTCAACGTAAAATGACTTCAAGGCCGCGCTCATTAAATTAATAAAAATTTTTTAATTTAAGCTTAATTTATAGGCGGTTTTTTCCGACAATCAAAATGCTAGTATCTTTGCACTTGTTCTGCGCAAGGACTTAGTATGGAGGTTGCGTATATGATGCTAACTGCAGACGCTTTTTTAGGCGTGCCGGGGGAGTTGGATAGGTTGCGTTCTGGCAATATGCCCTTGCCCGCCAATGGAGAAAAAGCGGGCAAAAGTACGGAAACCGCAGCAAATGGAAATTCTTTTCCCGAAATGCTTGAAAGCATTCAAAATGCTATGGACAAGGCGGGTGAAAGTAACCCTAAGGGGAAAGCGGTGTTGGGTGAGGGCGCTGAAAAAGCGGAAAATGCGGATGGCGAGCTTTTAGAAGCCACCTTGGAAAAAGGCGCTTTCTTGGGGGAAAATCTTAAGCTAGATACAAACAAAGAAAAACTTCGCGCGGAAGACGAAATCTTGCGTGAAGTTTTGCCTGTTATTAATGCTGACGATGTAGCTTTGCAGCAAATGGGTGAAAACACTCCAGAGCTCATAACTTTTAACGCTGACGTATCGAACGCTCTTGTAGAAGTTGCTGAGGAATCTTCTGTTATAGAATCAGCAGAATCTGCCATTGAAGAAAATCCGCGCTTAGCCGCTGTTCTGCCAGAAGACTTGTTGCAGCATGAAGAGGCCTTGCCTTCTGAAGTGCTTGCTGATAAGGGTTCCGCCGTTATTGCGGATGCGCCGCCAAAAGTGCGTGAGCTCCATAGAGAGGCTATAAAGGAAAATGTTTCTTATGTTGAGGATGTCAAGCCTAACGATTCCAAGAGCGAAGAAAAGGCTAAGGTTGCAATAATTGACTTGCGAACGGATGCTCGTCCCGCTGCAGAAAAGCTTCGCGCGGGTACGGCAACGCCTGAAAGCGCTGTTAAAGCTTCTTCTGATGCTGATGTTGAAATGCATTTGTATTTTAGCGCAGATTCTACCCTTGAAAACTCTTCTAGCTTTGGTAAGGAAGGCTTTGGTTCTTCCGCTGACGCAAGCATTTTTGCGCAGGGCGGCAAGGCGGGAGGCGATGGAACTTCTAGCGCTACGCAAGGCACAGGTGTTGCAGGCTCGTTTGCTGAAAAGCTCGCGGCGGAAATTAAAAGCAACGCTTCTGACTTTGTGCGCGCGGGTCAGCTTGTGCTTAAAGACGGAGGAGAGGGCACAATTCGCCTTGCCCTTCACCCTGAAACGCTTGGGGCTGTCAGAATACATCTTGAAATGTCAGGCGACAAGAAAATCGCTGGTAAAATCACTGTTTCTTCCAGGGAAGCTTGGGACGCTTTTTCTGAAAGCATGGACAGCCTTGTTTTAGCCTTTTCTGACGAGGGCTTTGACACGCTAGGCTTTGACCTTTCGTGGTCTGGCAAGCAAGGCGAGGGCATTAAAGAGGGGGCTGCAAGCGCTCCTTTTTACGCTTCTTTTGTTCCTGATGTAATGGATGAAGGTACTTTATCCGATGATTATAGTATTGCGGCAAGGCGGGAGGGCTCGCCCTATGCAGTGGATATTTTTGCCTAACTTTGCGGAGGTTTGAAATTAAAATGGATATTGGGTCGGTGTTGAACACCACAATGAGCGAGCAGGAGCAGAGGCTGCTGCAGCTTCAAGTGGATGCTTTCAACAAAACATTGGCTGTAAATGGAAGGACAGCCAAAACAGAACTTGGCAAGGATGATTTTC
>CAYYCW010000177.1:0-2527 GCA_964470435.1 uncultured Treponemataceae bacterium | reverse complement strand
ATAACCTCTTGGCAAATTGCCTTTACAGAGCGCACTTCCTCCAAAGAGATTATCATGGGGAACATTATAGAAACATTGCCGAACGCGCTAGCCCTGTAAATAGCTTTAAGCTGCGCCTTAAAGATGTCAAGGCGCGCAAGGCAAAGCCTTATGCCCCGCAAGCCTAGCGCGGGGTTTTCTTCTTTGGGAAGCTTGAGGTAGCTAAGCTCCTTGTCTGCGCCAATGTCAATGGTGCGTATAATTACAGGCTTAGGGGCAATAGCTTGGACAATTTCCTTATAAGAAGAAAAAAGCTCGTCTTCCGTTGGCAAGGCGTCGCGGCCAAGATAGAGAAACTCGCTTCTTAAAAGCCCAATCCCTTCCGCATCCCCTTCAATGGCTGCCTTAATGTCTTCAGGCACTCCAATGTTTGCAAAAAGGCTTATACGCTTGCCTTTATTGGTAACGCTTTCCTTTCCCCTAAAAACTTCTAAGGCAGCCTTTGCCTCGCTTGCGCCCTTAGCCTTTTCTTCCATCGCGGAAAGCGTTTTGTCGTCGGGATCAATGAACCATTCGCCTGAAAAGCTGTCTACAACCATACGCTTGCCGCTTAATGAAGGCTCTATTTTTACGTCCGCCATTACAAGAAAAGGAATATTCATGGCGCGGGCAAGAATAGCCGCGTGCGACTGCGGCGAGCCTGCTCTAGTAACAAAGGCAAGTGCATTGCTCTTATCCATGCTAAGAATTTCGCTTGGGCTTAAGTCTTGCGCCAGAATAATGCAAGGCTCATCCATGCTAAAGGTTGATACCTTTCCTGCAAGAACGCGCAAAAGCCTGTCTGTAACGTCAAGGACATCCGCAGCCCTTGCTTTAAGATATTCGTCATCAAGGGCTTCAAGGGCACTAGACTGATTTGCTCCTGTTTGCTTTACAGCAAAGGCTGCGCTATATCCGCCTTTTATAAGGCTTTCTACGCCTTCAGTATAGTCAATGTCATCCAGGATGAGCGTTTGTACTTCTATAATGCTTGCCCCGTCTGCCCCAAGGCTTTGCATTGTATTCTCATAAAGGGATTGCAATTCTTTTTTTGCAGCTTCTCTTGCGCTATAAAAGAGTTCCAGCTGTTCATTCGGAGCGAAGGATTTTGTGTTGTCAATTTGCTCGCCTTGCCTTGAAAGCACAAATATTTTTCCTATGGCAATGCCAGCACAAACGGGGCAACCGCTTCCTTTAATCATGCTTAAAAACCCTTAAGCCAAGTTACGGAGCGCAAACTGTGCGGTTTCTGCCAGAGTGCTTTCCTTCATAAAGCATTTTATCCGCAAGGTCAACAAGGGCATCAGGCGTTGCAGTGTCCTTGCTTGCTCCCGCTATGCCAAAGGTAAGCGTTATAGATATGCTTTTTCCTTCAAACTCAAAGATATGGCTTTCAATTAAAGCGCGCAAAGCTTCAACCCTTTCAAAGCAAAAATCCTTAGGTGTGGGCATTATAAGCAAAAATTCTTCCCCGCCCCATCTTCCAAGATGATCTGTAGATTTTCTTATATTATTGTTCATAATGTCAGCCACGCCTTTAAGGATAAAGTCACCCGCGTTATGGCCGTAAGTATCGTTAATTTGCTTAAAGTGGTCTATGTCGCCCATGCAAACTGAAAGAGGAATCGCATAATTTATGTATCTTGAAAATCTTTCATGCAAGAACAGGTTTATTTTATAGCGATTGTAAAGCCCTGTAAGATCATCATAATTAGCTCGGACAAATAGCTTAGTGTTTTCTTCTTCTATGTCGCTAATGTTCTTAAACATATGCTTTACAAAAAATGCTGTTTCCATTGCGCTTGTGCCAAAAATTATAAAAATAGTATAAATCATAAAGATCATATAAGCCTTAGTACTTACCTTAAGCGGAATATGAAAAATATGCGGCAACAATTGAAAATAGACAAACGCAAGCATGCATAAAACTGAAGCAATCCCAATAAACATATAGCGGCGCACTTTGCTTCGGTAATTTAAAGCAAAGGAATAGCTGGTTATGGGGAGCAAAGCCATGAAGTAAAGCTCCAGTAAATATGTAGATCCAAACAATACATAATTAATGAAAGACTGAATAAAAACTGTACAAAAGCATATCCAGTAAATCGTAAGCACGTTTTTTTCGCTTATAAAGCGGCCAAAGACAATAAAAACAACAGTAGCCACCGCATAATAAGCAAGCATAAGGGGCGTTCTATGAAAAATAAGGTTGAGGATCAAAATGCCAAAATATGTTGACGCGGTAAAATAAAGGAGCATCTTAAGCTGCTTATTAATTGTGTCAGCCATCATGCTCGGTGCCTTGTGGGATTTTTTATTCCAAAGCGCCTTTAATATCGAAAGTTTTTTCATGCTAATTGGTCCAAGCATCTATATTATACAATAAAAGAAAATAAAAAAAGGCCAGCCCTTTAAGGATGCTTTGTTCTGCGCAAATAAACACGCAAAACAAGAGCCTTGCGAACTATCAAAAATCAAAAGCTCAATTTTTGCAATTTGTTGCTCTGTA
>CAYYCW010000176.1:0-2537 GCA_964470435.1 uncultured Treponemataceae bacterium | reverse complement strand
GAGCAGCTTTGCCTTGACAGGGATACTTATCACTTTAAGCAGCATGTTTCGCTCAAGATGGCTGAGCTTATTTACGATGGCAAGTTCTTTACTCGCCTTATGGATGCTTGCCGCGCCTTTGTTGACGCGACGCAAGAAACAGTTACGGGTTGGGTGCGCCTCAATCTTTACAAGGGGTCAATTCGCGGCGCGGGCTCATGGTCAAAGTATAGCCTTTATAATGAGGATATTGCCTCGTTTACTACGGGTGAGCTTTACAACCACAAGGATGCTCAAGGATTTATCACGCTGTTTGGGCTGCCGCTAAAGGTGCGCGCCATGATGGAGCAGCGCGCAGGCGAAGGGCAAGCTGTAATAGAAAGCAAGAGCCTTAAAAAGAGGGCTACGGAATAAACTGTTAAAAAAGCTGCTGCTGGGTAGCTTTTGAAAATCGCGCCATATAATAAGGAGGAAAGTTAAAATGAAAAAGTATGTCGCGTATATTGCGGTTGCCGCGGTGCTGTGTTGCGCTTTTTTTGCGTTTGTTGGGTGTAGCAAGAAAATAGCGGATACCTCGCTTGATGATGTCTTGTCTAAGGGTGAGCTTGTAATGGGTCTTGATGACTCTTTTCCGCCAATGGGCTTTAGAAACGATGACAACGAAATTGTAGGCTACGACGTTGACCTTGCGCGAGAAGTTGCAAGCCGCTTGGGTGTTGAGCTTGTCTTGCAGCCTATTGACTGGAACGCTAAGGAAATGGAGCTTAACACCAAAAGAATTGACTGCATTTGGAATGGCTTTACAATGACAGCTGAACGCGAAGAAGCTATGAGTTTTTCTAAGCCGTATCTGCAAAACTCGCAGGTTGTAGTTGTGCGCTCCGATTCAGACTATCATAGCCTTTCTGACCTTGCAGGAAGTACTGTTGGGCTTCAGGCAGGCTCTTCCGCGCAAGAGGCGCTAAACTCGGCTGCTGATTTCAAGGCATCACTTGGCGATGTCGCAGAGTTCCGCGACAACCTTACCGCGCTTATTGACCTTGAGCTTCACGGCATTGACGCCGTTGTTATGGATCTTGTTGTAGCAGAATACAGCATCCAGCAGTCGGGAAAGGATTTCCGCATTTTGGACGAAGCGCTTGCTCCTGAAAGCTACGGTGTGGGTTTCCGCAAGGACGATGTTGCGCTTAGGGATCGAGTGCAGGCAATATTGGAGGAAATTGCCGCAGACGGGACTGCTGCGCTCATTTCTGAAAGCTGGTTTGGCTCTGACATTTCCACAATAGGCAAGTAAAAACGTTACCACACCTGCAGGCAGGCAAGGCGTGGCATTTTTGACGGGGCGCGCTTGTGCTTAAAATGCTTACTGACATGGCGGGCGAAAGCCTTGTTACAATAGAAATATTCTTTTTAACGCTCGCTTTCGCCCTGCCACTTGCCCTGCCAGTGGCGCTCGGGCGCATGTCAAAATGCGCAGTGCTTTCAGCTATAATCCGCGCATATCTTCTTGTAATGCGCGGTACGCCACTTATATTGCAGCTTATTTTTATCTTTTATGTGCCGCTAAAGGTGTTTCTCGCTCTTGGCATAACCGTCCGCTATGACCGCTTCCTCGCTGTGATTATAGCCTTTGTGCTTAACTACGCGGCGTATTTTGCAGAAATTTACCGCGGAGGCATTGAATCAATTCCAAAGGGACAGCACGAAGCAGGGAAAGTTTTGGGCTTTACAAAAAAACAAACCTTTTTCCGCATTGTATTGCCGCAGGTTGTAAAGCGTATTTTGCCCGCCCTATCTAATGAGGTTATTACTCTTGTAAAGGACACAGCGCTTGCTTCAACGCTTGCTGTGCCAGAACTCTTCCACTACGCCAGGACAGCATCCTCGCAGCGTTTTTCCACCGCGCCTATTTTTATTGCAGGCGCCTTCTATTTTGTTATGAACTGGGCTGTTGCTCGTACTTTTGCCTTTGCAGAAAAAAAACTTGCCTATTACCGTTAGCTAAAATGCAAGAAAATAGCGGAACGTTAAAAGAAAATGCGGCGGTTGTTTCTGTTTCTCGCCTTTCTAAGTCTTTCGGTTCTCTTGAAGTGCTTAAAGACATTTCGTTTTCCATAAATAAGGGCGAGGTTGTCTCCGTTATTGGACCTTCGGGGTCGGGAAAGTCAACGCTGTTGCGCTCAATAACTCAGCTAGAAACTGTAGAGCGCGGCACTATAGCGGTTGACGGCGAAATTATGGTAAAGGATGGCGCTTACGCCAACCGCGAGACTCTTCGCCGCATTTGCCTTAAAACAGGGCTTGTCTTTCAAAATTTTAATCTTTTTCCGCATTTTTCTGTTTTGCGAAACATAACCGAAGCTCAAGTGTGTGTTTTGCGTCGCACAAAAGAAGATGCAACAAAGATCGCAATCTCTCTGTTGCAAAAAATGGGGCTAAGGGAAAAAGCCCTAGCCTATCCGTTTGAGCTTTCAGGCGGTCAGCAGCAGCGCGTCTCCATTGCGCGCGCACTAGCCCTTGAGCCTGCCGTGCTTTTCTTTGACGAGCCTACAAGCGCC
>CAYYCW010000175.1:0-2607 GCA_964470435.1 uncultured Treponemataceae bacterium | reverse complement strand
GCGTAGCCTACATAAACGGCGAATATGTCATAAACCCGACTTTTGAGCAAATAGACGCTTCAGAGCTAGAAATTGTAGTGGCGGGCACAGCCGAAGGCTTTACAATGGTTGAAGGCGGCGCGAAGGAAGTTTCAGAGGAAATAATGCTTGGCGCGCTTGAAAAAGCGCAAAAGTTCATTGCTGAAATGTGCCGCTTGCAGGAAGAGCTGCGCGCGCGGGCAGGGAAAGAAAAGCTTGCGCTTTCGCCCCTCAATGTGGAGCTTGAAAACGGGCAGGCAATCTTTGACGCCGCCTATCCGCGCATGGAAGAAGCCTGCTTTGTCAAGGGCAAGCATCAGCGCGGCAATGCAATCAATGCTGTAAAGTCTGACATAAAAAGCCTTTATGCAGCGCAGCTTGAAGACGAAACCCAGCTTAAGCTCTTTAATAAGCTTTTTGACGACATTGAATACAAAATTTTGCGGCAAAGCATTCTTGAAAAGGGTGTGCGTCTTGACGGGCGCGGAACGGAGGACATTCGCCCCATCACTTGCGAAATTGACGTGTTGCCGCGCCCGCACGGCTCCGCGCTTTTTACGCGCGGGGAAACGCAATCCTTGGCTGTGGCAACGCTCGGCACAATGCTTGATGAGCAAGTTTACGATGACATTGACGGCGATAGGCGCGAGCATTTTATCCTTCACTACAACTTTCCCCCGTATTCCGTAGGCGAGGTTGGCCGCATGGGAACGGGCAGGCGCGAAATAGGGCACGGGCATCTCGCTCACCGCTCCCTTGAGCCCATGGTGCCCAGCCGCGAGGAGTTCCCGTACACAATCCGCGTTGTTTCAGAGATTATGGAGTCAAACGGCTCCTCGTCCATGGCATCCGTTTGCGGCGGCACGCTTTGTATGCTTGCCGCAGGCATTCCGCTTAAAAAGCCCGTTGCAGGCATAGCCATGGGCCTTGTTACCGAAGGGGAAAAGTACGAAAGATATGCTATCCTTTCTGACATTCTAGGTGAGGAGGATCATCTTGGCGACATGGACTTTAAGGTTGCGGGCACTGCCGAAGGCATTACCGGCTTTCAGATGGACATTAAAATAGCGGGTGTAACATCTGACATTCTAAAAAAAGCCCTTGAACAAGCAAGGCGAGGTCGCCTACATATTCTTTCCATAATGAACAAGACAATTAGCCGCCCTGCCGATCAAATTTCTGAATACGCGCCGCGCATTGAAGTTATGCGTATAGACACTGACAAGATAGGTGCGCTCATAGGGCCAGGCGGCAAGACTGTAAAGACAATTTCTGAAAAGTTCCAAGTTACAGTAAACGCTGAAAATGACGGCACTGTAACAATTTACGGAAGGACAGCAAAGGCAGCGCTCGCCGCCAAGGAGATGATTAAGGGTATTGTGGATGATCCCGAAGTGGGGAGAATATACGAGGGTGTTGTAAAGCGCATTATGGACTTTGGCGCCTTTGTGGAAATTTTGCCAGGAAAAGAGGGCTTGTGCCATATTTCTCGCCTTTCGCGCACAAGGGTTGCAAGCGTTACAGACGTGCTTCACGAAGGGCAAAAGATCCCTGTAAAGCTATTGGAAATAGACAAGATGGGAAGGCTTAACCTTTCCTATATTGATGCCATCAAAGGCTAAAAGCGCACTCCTTAAAGGGCTTTTTAATCGATGGACCTTTCCCCCTCTAGCTCTAGCGGCATTGAGCATGTAGAAATTTTTTATGCAGCCGCCAACGATGCCAATCCCCCGCAATACAAGACTGAAGAGGCCGCTGGCGCGGATATTGCAGCAAAACTGGATGCATCAATAGTAATAAAGCCTGGTTGCCGCGCCCTTATTCCCACAGGCATTTCCCTTGAAATTCCAGCAGGCTACGAAGTCCAGTTGCGCCCCCGCTCAGGGCTCGCGCTTGAACATGGCGTAACCGTCCTAAACACGCCGGGCACTATCGATTCTGACTATCGCGGGGAGCTTAAAGTCCTTCTTGCCAACTTTGGCGAGAAGCCCTTTACTGTGCGCGACGGGGACAGGATAGGCCAGCTTGTAGTCCATCAAGTTTTTAAGGCAGTATTCAAAAAAAAGGAAGTCCTTTCAAAGACGAAGCGAGGCAGCGCAGGCTACGGCTCTACAGGGGTTTGATGCTTTATAAAGCCAATGGCTTGCATGCAGACAGACAGGCTAACATCTAGCAACTAAAAGCTATTCAACGAGGAGGCAGAGCTCTCTTCGGCGAGAAATTCGTTCAGTATAGCTTATACTGATTGCCGGTATAGCCTATACTGATTGAATTTCCCGTAAGGGCATTCGCAGCGCAAGCTTCAAGCGGCATTTAGCTCTTAGCTTGTAGCCTTTAGCGCTGGGCGGGGCAAGCAGGGTTTCTTGCGGTGATCGCGCCGATTCATTCACCACAAAAACGGACAGAATCGAGATGCAAAAACGTCCGTTTTCGTGTCTGAAAAACGTTCAGAATCGTGACTCTCTTCCGCACAGAATCGTGACTCTCTTCCGTATAGAATCGTGACTTTCTCCGCTTGACGCTTGCCCGCCTGATGGCGGGCTGCCCAGCGAGCCGACGGCGCGATAGCCCAGCGAGGCGACGGGCTAC
>CAYYCW010000174.1:0-2694 GCA_964470435.1 uncultured Treponemataceae bacterium | reverse complement strand
CCTGCGCGGGAATGACGGCTTTGAGCACCGCACTGTGGATGTCCGCGGCAAGAATGTGGAGGGCGACAAAATTATCAATGAGCCTGTGCCCGGCAAAAACGTTGTGCTTACAATCGACCGCAGGATTCAGCTACTTGCAGAGCAAGCTTTAGGAGAGCGTATTGGAGCTGCTGTTGTGCTTAAGCCCTCTACAGGCGAAATACTTGCAATGGTTTCATATCCGCACTTTAATCCCAATCTCTTTGTCACTAACCAGTCAGGAGAGTATAGCCGCCTTTTGAATGATCCTTCAAAGCCGCTTTTGAACAGAGCTGTTGACGCAAGTTATCCCCCTGCATCCACTTTTAAGATTTTTATGTCAGCTGCCCTTATTGAAGAAAATGCAATTAAGCGGGACTTTAGAATTAGCTGTCCCGGCTACATTGCATACGGGGACAGGATATTTCGTTGCCATATACGCGGGAGCGGACACGGAAAACTTGCAATGCAGGCTGCGCTTGCGCAGTCATGTGATATTTATTATTGGGTAGCGGGGAGAGATTATCTAGGAATTGATAAAATTGTCTCATACGCCAATGAATTTGGCTTTGGCTCTCCTGCAGGAATTGACTTGCCCAGTAATGCTGAAGGCTTTCTCCCTACGCCTCAGTGGAAGCAGCGCCGCTACCATGAAAGATGGCATGGTGGGGACACAATGAACATGTCAATAGGACAGGGTTACACCCTTGTTTCGCCGCTTCAGCTTGCCAATGCAGTAGCTATGGTTGTAAACGGCGGGGTAATCTACAAGCCACATCTCCTAAAGGAAATACGAGACCCTGTAAGCGATGAGGTTCTTGCAGAGACGCAAAGCGAAGTTTTGCGCCAAACCTACATTTCAGCTGAAACATTTGCTAAAGTGAGGCAAGATATGCGAAGCGTTATAACGAATGGCACTGTAGCCCTGGTAATGAAAAACAACGCTGTCCAGATTGCAGCAAAGACAGGAACCGCGGAAGTCGGCTACAGGAACCGCTGGCATTCTTGGCTTGTAGCTTACGGGCCATACAACGCTCCTGCGGAAGAGGCTGTCGTGGTTTCCGTCATTGTAGAGGCGGAAAACACTTGGGAATGGTGGGCGCCTTACGCTACCAATATCATCTTTCAAGGTATTTTTGCAAACCAAGATTATGACGAAGCTGTAGACTCACTTAACTACAGGCACATTCCAGGCATAGCAAGCAGACGAGAGTAGGCGAGAAGATATTTTAATAGCTTAGAGCTTATAGGGATCAGTCTTCACATTTTTGGAAGGGAGCGCTATAATTTATTGCAAAGCTAATAGTTGCCTATTATGAGAAAAACGGCGTGCATGACCGGGAAACAGCCTCAAAGCTTATTATTCATGGTATGTAAAAAATGCTTAAAATAGAAAAATTCACGCACTTTGACTTTTCCATCTGCCTTTCTGTCATTGCATTGGCAATAATTGGCATCATGTTTGTTTATTCTTCAGGGGTGGACTCATCAGGCAAATCTCTTTCAAACGAATTTATTAAACAAACTATCTGGGCTCTTACAGGCTTTTTCATCATGATTTTTATTGCCATTAATGACTACAGAAGCATTGAAGGCAAAGCGCTTCTTTTTTTTGCAGCAATTGTGCTGGTATTGCTGTACACAGGGATATTCGGCCGCTATGTTAACGGGGCCAGGAGCTGGATTGGAATTGGTGAGTTTGGCGTACAGCCCGCAGAATTTTCAAAGGTTATAAGCATTTTATATTTAGCGCATTTTCTTAATGTTTCAAGGCAAGTTAAAAAGCAACTTTCAAGGTTTATTAAGGCAGGCGCTATTATGATGCTTCCAATGCTTTTAATTTTAGCGCAGCCTGATCTTGGAACTGCAGCAGTTTTCTTTCCTGTTTTCCTTGTAATGTGTCTAATTGCAGGTATCCCTGTAAGATACATTATGGCGGTTTTCCTATTTGGCTCTCTTGTGATTTTGTTTACAATACTTCCTTACTGGGATGACATTGTCTTTGGGCGCTCTATCGCCATAATGCAGATTTTTACAAATTCACGCATTGTTCTGATAACGGCGGCAATTCTTTCGTTTGCGCTTACGTTTTCTGTTGCAGGCTACTTTTTCTTTAGGGCAGACTATTATTACTGGATTGCGTATGCTGCAGCCATTATTTTATCTGCATTTTTAGCTTCTTTTGCGGCAGGCCGTCTTTTGAAAGAATATCAGATAATGCGCCTTATCATTTTTTTTAATCCTTATGTTGATGAAAGGGGAGCAGGCTGGAACATAATACAATCAATGACAGCTATAGGCTCAGGCGGGTTTTTCGGGCAGGGCTATCTTCAGGGCACCCAAAGCCACTACCGCTTTCTGCCGCAACAAAGCACAGACTTCATTTTTAGCATCCTTACAGAAGAGTGGGGCTTTATAGGCGGCGTTGTCATTTTTATCTTATATGGAATAATTTTTGCGCGCTCAATTAGCATAATAAGGGGAGCAGGCAACAATTTTGGCTCCCTTGTTGCGGGTGGCATTTTAGCCATGCTTTCATTTCACTTTGCAGTCAATATCGGAATGGCAATGGGGATAATGCCTGTAACGGGGATACCTCTCTTTTTTCTTTCATATGGCGGCTCTTCCATGTGGACAGCCATGGCTTCCGTTGGCCTTTTAATGAGCGTCAACATG
>CAYYCW010000173.1:0-2705 GCA_964470435.1 uncultured Treponemataceae bacterium | reverse complement strand
CAGAACACAGAACACAGAATGGCTTCCGGAACTTGATTTAATCAGGGCAGCCGCGTGCTTAATGGTGGTAGTGCTGCATAGCGCCGCCGGGTATTTTTACAGCCTGCAGCCTGAAGGCAGATGGCTAGCCGCCAACCTGATTGACAGCCTAGTGCGCCCGTGCGTTCCGCTATTCTTTATGCTAAGCGGAGCGCTTCTTCTGCGCAGTGCGACAAAAGAGGATTTTTTATCATTTATTGGCGGGCGCTTGCGCAAAATAGCCTTTCCGCTCCTTTTTTGGTCATCGCTTGCCTGCCTCGACTTTGTTATACGAAACAGCAAGCCTCCCGTTTATTTTTTCTTTCGCCTCTTTGCAACGAAAGGCTGCTATCATTTGTGGTATCTGTACGCGCTTGTAGGCCTTTACGCCATGTTGCCGATTATAGGCAAGTGGTATGCAAGCGCTTCGCGGAGGGAGCACCTTTTCTTTTTGGCGGCATGGTTTTGCGCGTCTTCCGCTTCTGTCCTCATTGACCTACTCAACAGGCTTGCTGGAAAAAACATTGACATTCTAGGGCTATACAACATGAGCGAGTTTGCAAGCTACATAGGCTTTTTTGTGCTTGGGGCAGTTATTTTTGAGAATACACCAAAACGTTTTAGCGCGAAAACGCCTCTTGCTCTTTTTGTCCTCTGCGGCCTTATTACAGCTGCAATCACGCAAGTGCTTTCAAGCGCGTTTGAAGAGCCTTACGGCAAATTTTACGGATACCGCTCGCCGCTTGTCATAGCCGCCGCCGCGTCCTTTTTTATTTTTGCGCTTAAATCAGGCGGCGCCAAAGGCCTAGCGTCTCGCGCGGCAAGCGCCGTGGCAAGGCACAGCTTAGGAATATACTGCGTTCACGCCTTTGTCCTTAGTGGCGCTCAAAAGCTTATTTTACAAAGGCTCGAAAGCTGCGTAACAGGCGCATGGCTTTCCGCCGCCGTCATTGCGGCAACAAGCCTAGCTGTCTTTATGATTTCGCTATGCATTGCAGCCGCACTAAGGAAGATTCCTCTTTTAAGACAGGCTGTCATGTAAGGCGCGGTCAATTCAATCTAAATTGTTATCAGCTCTTAAACCTCGCTTACGCTAAGCGTCTCCTTTGTCTGCACGGCGGGCGCGATAAAGCGCTTTTCCTCCCACATGTTGTGACAGTAATCGCAAGCCTTAAAGTAATCTTGCGCGTAAAACTCTATAACCCGCCCCTTGGTCGCTGTTGCAAAGTCTATAAAGTCTCCTTGAAACTCAGCAAAGCCTTTAAGCCTTGCGAGTGCGCTTGCCGGCGGGCAAATAAAGGCCGCTCCAGCGGGGGCAAGGCTGGCATCCTTTACGCCTTCAGAGCTTATAACATTGTTGTAGTTTGGGCAGCCATAGTTTTCCAAGCAGGCGCGGTAATTCCTGACAATATCTTCCTTTGAGCGGCCTCGCTTATATATCCTGCCCATGTCAAACCACGGGTTTTGTTCGCCGCTATAGGCTATCAAATAGGCAATGTTATGCTTTTTCAGACTAGCGAGGATAGCTTCCTGGCGTAGGGGAATGGCAAGGCCTGGAGAAGCGCTGTAGTCAGAAATGGTAACGCGCGCCTTGTGCGTGCCTTCAAGCGCTTCTAGCACATCCTCCTTAAACTCAAGCGTGGCGTTTGTAACAAGGTCAACAGTCCTAACCTTAGGCGATTCCCGCAAAAACCGCACAACTTGAGCCAACTCCTTATGCAAAAGCGGCTCGCCGCCAAGAACGCGCACCCGTTGGACGGAATCCACAATCCTAAAAAGCGCGTCCAAGCTCGCCTTAACCCCGCTTAACGTGCAAGTGCAATGGGTGCCGCTGTCAAAATATTGCATCATGGAAATGCAGCCCTTGCAGCGCATTGTGCACTTGGTTGTAAGGGAAATCGCAAAATTGGGCATGTCAACCTTGCCGCACAAAAAGCGAAGCATAAAATACAGCTTGAAGGGGAATTTAAGCGCCCTCTCGCCCCACTTCACGCGGGCAGCGATTTTGGACAGCACACCCCACACAAAGGCTAGAATGCGGCGTTTGCTCAAACCGGGGCTAAAGCCGAACAAAGCGGCATAAGCATACTTTGCGTTTGCTAAAATATAGCGCCTGTAAAACACATTGTCGCGCAAAAGCCTTAGTCGCCAAGCCAATCCCTTAGCCTCTATTGCATAGCTGGAGTTTTCTATATTGATGGAATCTAGCGTGCGCTCATTTTTCGCCATTGCCGCTTAACTCCTTAATCAAGTGTATTTTTTTATTTGCACAAATTATTGAGCACGCTCTAAGCTCTAGGCTTTGAATCACCTCGTAGTAAATCCTTCGGCTAGCTTTTCAGTGTCCGCGCTTATTTTCTGCACTACAGCGCTTGCCTTTTCTGCCTCGCCTATGGCGGCAATGACAGCCCTGTCTTCTTCTGCAATGAGGCGCATGCTCTGTACAAGCCGCCCAAAGTAATCTTGTAAGGAGCTAACCGCCTTCGACATTGTATCGCGGCTTTCCTGAAGCTCCTTCATGTGCTTTGAGGCTACGCTTGTGCTTTCTGTCGTTCCTGCAAGGCTTTCAGAAAGCTGCTTTTGCGCCGAAGCTTGCAACGCTGCCTGCCTAGAAATGTCCTCTATTGTCTCCTCAACGGAAGAGAGGGCAAGGCGCATTTCATCCACAGCTTCCCTTGTATTTTTGG
>CAYYCW010000172.1:0-2745 GCA_964470435.1 uncultured Treponemataceae bacterium | reverse complement strand
AGAGCGCGACCTTGCCAAGGTCGATGTCGCGGGTCCGACTCCCGTTTCCCGCTCTAGTCTCAAAGCGATCCGTAAAGGCGGGTCGCTTTTTTTTTAGCAGGGACACTATTGTCTTTAAGATTTTATCCTTTTAGTGAGGAAAGATAATGAATTTTAAAAAAAAATTTACCCCCTTAGAACAATCTAGGATGCGCATTGAAGTAAATATTAGCAAAAAAAACGTTGCGGAATTTTACCAAAATGTTTTGCAAAAATACGCTAAAACAGTGCAAATTCCAGGATTTAGAAAGGGAAAGGTGCCGCCTGCTATCCTTGAAAACAAGTACAAGCTTGAGCTTTGCAATGAAGCTGAAAATGACTTAATCAACGCAGCCATTGAGGATGTGCAAGCACATGGAGACAGGTTTGAAGCGCCTCTGCCGTATGCTGCTGTAAGAGTTGACAAAACCGCAGGGCTTGACCCGCAAAAGGATTTTTCTTTTTCAGCTGAATATGATGTGTTTCCTAAAGCCGATATTAAAAATATAGAAGGCTTTGAAATTGAGTTGCCAGATGTTGCAATAGAAGAAGAGGATATCCAATGGGAGCTTAAAGAGCTTCAAGAAAGGAATGCCCTTGTAGTTGACAAAGAAGAGGGCGCGCCTGCGGAAGAGGGCAACATCGCCACGTTAAAATATGCAGGGCTAGGAGATGATGGCAAGGAGATAGAAGGGACAGAGCGAGATGATTTTGTGTTTACGATTGGCAGCGATGAAGATTATCTTAAGCTTAGTGAGTCTGTAATAGGCATGAAAGTGGGGGAAACAAAGGATATAGAAAAGCCATTGCCTGCGAATCACCCTGCTGAAAGCGCTGAAGCAAAATCCTTAAAGATGAGGATAACGCTTATTGGCCTTAAAAAGAAAGAGCTTCCCACCCTTGACGATGAATTTGCCCAAGATGTAAGCGAAGAGTATAAAACCTTTGACGATCTTAAAAACGGAATACGCAAAAACTTTGAGCGCGAGCTTGAAGAAAGGCTTGTCGCAATCAAAAGGGATGCCCTATTTGATAAAATACTGGAAGCAAATACCTTTGAGCTTCCTCAGTCTATGATAATGGCGGAACTTGAAGCAAGGTGGGCTGGAACTGCCAATCTTTTTAGGATGGAGCCTGACAAATTCGAAAGGTTTACCCTTTCGGCTTTAGGCTCTGATAAGAGCGAAACGCTAAGTAACTGGCGTCCCGATGCTGAGAATCGCCTAAAAAAAAGCATAGCAAGGCAGGCGCTTATTACGCAAATGGAAATTGATGCCTCTGAAGAGGACGTAGAAAAGGAAATAGAAAAAATTGCTAAAAGGGATAATACAGGCATTGATGAAGTAAAAAAGCACTATGCAAGCGATAGGGAAAAAGAGTATCTTATAGAAGACATTAAAGAGCAGCGTCTTTTTGACAAACTTTTTGAAAAGTGTTCTATAAAGAAAGGGATGAGGCAAAGCTACAAAAAATTCCTTAATGATATTAGGGAAAAAGAGTTAGGAAACGTACAGCAAGAAGAGCCTCTAAGCACAGAGGCATAAAAAGAAAATGAGCAGCGTTATACCATACGTTATTGAACAAACCGGAACAGGCGAGCGTGTCTATGATATTTATTCAAGGCTTCTTAAAGATAGGATTATCTTTATAGATGGGGAAATTACGGATATGTCTGCGGATGCCATTGTGGCGCAACTCCTATTCCTTGACTCCCAAGACCCTGAAAAGGACATAAGCCTATACATCAATAGTCCTGGGGGCTCTGTAACAGCAGGGCTTGCTGTCTACGACACAATGCAGCAAGTAAGGTCAAGCATACAAACCTTTTGCTTAGGTCAGGCTGCAAGCATGGCAGCTATACTTCTTGCGGGCGGCACAAAGGGAAAACGCTCTGCCTTGCCATCTTCAAGGGTTTTAATCCATCAACCTTGGGGAGGCGCCCAGGGTCAGGCTGTTGACATAGGGATTCAAGCTAGGGAAATTATCAGGCTTAAAAAGCTTACAATAGAGTATTTTGCCTTCCACACCGGAAAGACAGAAGAGCAAATTGCGCGCGACATGGAAAGGGATTTTTTTATGTCTGCGCAAGAGGCCCTTGAGTACGGAATTGTGGATCAAGTTATGCAACGGAGGGAGTATGCCAAAACATAGAAATGGAAGCACTGCGGTTTGCAGCTTTTGCGGCAAGACAGAAGACGATCAGCGCAAAATGGTTATAGGACCTGGCGCTAATATATGCAACCAGTGCGTGGATATTTGCCGTGATGTGCTTGATAAAACTGTACATGAGGACAAGGATTCTGAGTTTTCAGGCAAGATTCCTACGCCTAAAGAAATAAAGGAATACCTTGACAGCTATGTTGTAGGCCAGGATCGCGCAAAAAAGGCTCTTTCGGTTGCAATTTATAATCACTATAAGCGCATTTCTTCCAAAATAGAAGAAAACGAAGATATCCAAATTGAAAAGTCGAATGTGCTTTTAATCGGGCCTACGGGTTCAGGCAAAACGCTTCTTGCGCGCACTATTGCAAAGCGCATGAAGGTTCCCTTTGCGATTGCAGACGCCACTACCCTTACAGAAGCGGGATATGTGGGCGAAGATGTGGAGAATATCCTTCTAAAGCTAATACAAAATGCGAACGGGAACATATCTGCTGCGGAGCGCGGCATTATCTACATTGACGAGATTGACAAGATTGCCCGCAAGGGGGAAAACCGCTCCATAAC
>CAYYCW010000171.1:0-2751 GCA_964470435.1 uncultured Treponemataceae bacterium | reverse complement strand
ACTAAGAACTAAGAACTAAGAACTAAGAACTAAGAACTAAGAACTAAGAACTGTAAGCTCTGAAAATTCCTCAAAGCATTCAACCAAAAAGGTATTCAAAAATAAAAGCCCCTCTTCTGTTAAAGCTGTGCGCCCGCCTTCCCTTTTAAGCTTACCGTCCCTTTCCCATTTTTTTATTGTGCCGCCAAAACACTCATCAAGGCTTAAAGAAAAGCGGGCGAGGAAATCCTCATCCCTTATGCCTTTTGAGAGGCGCATTCCCATCATAAGGGTTTCAAGTGCAAAGTCCCTTGGCTCAATTCTTTCAAACCGAATAGGCGCCTCATCCAAAGCGCCTTTTGTCCACTCAAGATCGCCTGCTTCTTCCTTATTTTCCCAAAATAAAAGCCAGCTCTCAATATCCTTAGTGTTTTCAAGGCGAAGGCAACTATTTCCTTCAACAAGAGTACCGCTCGCTCCCGGTCCCGCGCCTATAAACGAATTTACGCGCCAATAAGTCATGTTGTGTAGCGATTCGTGGCCCCCAATAGCAAAATTGGAAACTTCGTATCTTGAAAATCCCGCACGGCATAAAACGTCCTTGCCAGCATTCCAGATTTCAGCTGATTCATCTTCATCTGGAAGAATGATAGATCCCTCTTCAATTAGCTTAAAAAGGGAGGTCTCACTCTCAACTGTAAGCTGATACAAGGAAACGTGCGCCGGCTTAAACTCAAGAAGCTCTGATATATCTTGCGTTATAGAAGAAGCGCTTTGAAACGGAAGCCCTGCAATCAAGTCTAAAGAAATATCCCCCTTCCAAAGGGCGGAAGCCAGCGCAAGGGCTTCAATGCTTTGGGCAGCAGTGCCTCGCCTTCCTAATGCAGAAAGGGCCTTATCGCTTAAGCACTGGATACCCAAAGAAAGGCGGTTTGCTCCTCCTCTAGCCCAAGCGCTAAGCAATTGCTCTGTTACGTCGCTAGGGTTCATTTCCACTGTCCATTCAAAGGCACTAGGCTTTTTAGTAGATGATACGCGCTTAATAAAATCGCAAAGAAGAGAAACTTGTTCTACAGGAATTAGGCTAGGCGTGCCTCCTCCAATGTAGACTGTACTAAACCCTGAAGCTGCGTAAAGGAACATTTTTGCGCGTATTTCATTTATAAGGGCTTTAATAAAGCGTTCAGTGAAAAAAGGATTTTCAGTAGTAACAGAAAAAAAATCACAGTACGCGCATTTTGAAATGCAAAAAGGAATATGTATATATAAAGAAGAAAGCACTTTAAGCTAGTTGATTTTTCCCATTTTGAGCGGTGGCCAATAGCGGAAAATAGCCTTCCCCTTAATATTTTTAGAAGCAACCACACCCCAAGTGCGGGAATCGTTTATTGCAACTCGATTGTCCCCTATAACAAAAAATTCGTTTTCTTTAAGCTCTATTGGGGCAAAGTTCCCGGAAAAAGGCAAGGGATCATGCCAGTTTTCAGGAAAGGGGGATGAAATAATGGAATATTCAATGCTGGAAGGAACAATTTCAAACTCTGTAAGAAAATGCCCAGAGGATGCAGGCTTTATGTAAAGGACAAAGTCTTCCATGTAGATGGTGTCGCCTGGAAACCCTAAAAGGCGCCGCGCTACTGTTAAGTCCCCTAGCAATTCGCTTGCACCAAAGGGTTTTAGTCGCTGAAATGTTACAAAGGAAACAATAGCGTTAGCCACTCTAAAAGGAAAAGAAAGCTTGCTTTCGTTTTCCAGGCGCAAAAGTACAATATCCCCTCTTTTAGAATCATCCGTCTTGGATGCTGAAACAAAGTAAAAGCGAGAAGCAACAAAGCGCTCCCCTTGCAAAAGGGCAGGCTGCATTGCAGCACTTTTCACGCTAAACATTGCAAAGGCAAAGTAATGAAGAATATAGAAAAGCACGAATAGGGAGAAAAAAACTGCAACTGCAAAAAGAAGATTCTTTTTTCCCCTTTGTTTGTCATAGTATGATGTGTATTTTGCCCGTTTTCTAAACATAAAAACTGTAAAAAGCCTAGCATAAAACAGCTGTAGTTGGCAAGCCTGATTGCATAAACACAACAATTGTGCAAGGATTAGCCTTATGGCAGACGGCATTCTTCTTGTAGGCAAAAACAAAAAGGCGCACTTTGACTACATAGTAGAAGAAACCGTTGAATGCGGCATTGTACTTGAAGGCAGCGAAGTAAAATCCACCAGGCTTGGCGGCATTTCCTTTGCAGATTCCTTTGCAGAAATATCTGACGCAGGCGAGGTGTGGGTTAAAAACTTGCGAATCGCGCAATATTCGCATTCATCAATCTTTAAGCACAACCCTGAAAGGCATAAAAAGCTATTGCTCCATAAAAAAGAAATAAAAAGACTTAGCAGAAAAATTTTAGAAAAGGGCTACACGCTAATTCCGCTTGAGTTTTACATAAAAAGAGGCAGGATAAAGGTTTTGCTGGGTCTTTGCAAGGGTAAAAAGCTTTACGACAAGCGCGCCTCAATACGCGAGCGCGACGTTTCGCGCGACTTGCAGAGGGAGTTTTCAAAAAGGCAGGACGGATAGTTAATGGTTAAGTTTACAGTTTATAGTTAAAAGTTTAGAGTACTGTGGTAAAGCAAGGAACGTTCTTATAGGAAGCTTCTTGCTAAGCCCAGCGAGCCGATAGCGCGTTAGAGACAGAAGGCTCGCTGGCTTGCCCAGTACTCTTAACTCTTAACTCTTAACTCTTAACTCTTAACTCTTAACTCTTAACACTTAACACT
>CAYYCW010000170.1:0-2823 GCA_964470435.1 uncultured Treponemataceae bacterium | reverse complement strand
CGCGGCGTGGAGCAGGCTAAAATTGAGTGCGCCGAAAGGCTTTTTAACAGCATTGAACCCAAAAAGGTGCATTACCTCAAGGCAAAAGGCTATTCTAACCTTCTTGACGCTGTGCTTGGCATAAAAGAATAAGCAACAAAGGATAAGAATGATAAAAGCTGATATTGCTGCCGTGCAAGATGCCTTCGATGCGTTTATCCTTTCGGCATCGGGCTGGCGAAAAGTGTTTGCCTCTGACGGCGATGAGGAGTGCGCAATAGCGCAAATTGCTGACGAGGACAAAATCCTTAGCTTCCTTGCCGCTGAATGCTTTGCCCGCTTTGTGAAAGCAAGGACAAAAAAGGCCTCTCCCGCCATTGTGCTAGCCACTGACACGCGCCCTACGGGGAAAGAAATAGCGCAAGCTACCGCCGCAGCCTTTGCGCGGGAAGGCGTCACGCTTGAGTTTGCAGGCATTGCAGCCGCGCCCGAAATTATGGCTTACGCTCGCGGCAAGGATGCCTTTGCCTATATTTCTGCAAGCCACAATCCTATAGGGCACAACGGGCTAAAGTTCGGGCTTTCAGACGGCGGCGTTTTGAATGCAAATGATGCCGCTCTTTTAATAGAAGAATTTAGAAAAGCGGCGCATTCCTCTGAAAGAATAAAGGATGCGGCTGAGTATCTTGCACGCGCTAGTTTTGCGTTTGAGCCGCAGGCAGAACGCAAAGCTGAAATGCTTTCCGCCTACGAGGGCTTTGCCCGCGCTGTTATAACGGGATTTGAGGGCAACACGCAAGAGGAAGCGGGAAGGCAGGTCGCTGTTTTTGCAATGCTAAAAGAAGAAATAAGCCGCTTGGTGCAAGAGGGCGCGATACCCGCCGTGCTCGCGGACTTTAACGGGAGCGCACGCACTCTTTCTATAGACAAGGCGTTTATAGAAGGCTCAGGACTCATCCTTTTTTGCATGAACGATGAGCCGGGCAGAATAGCGCACGGCATTATCCCCGAAGGTAAAAACCTACTGCCCGCTGCGCGGGAAATGCAGCGCTTGCTGGATGCGGGCGCGGTTTCAGCAAATGCGCTTTTTCTTGGCTATGTGCCCGACTGCGATGGCGACAGAGGCAACATTATCTTTTGGAACAAAAAGACCGGAAATATGGATGTGCCAGAAGCGCAGCAAGTTTTTGCGCTTGCTGTAATTGCTGAACTTAGCTACATGGAATACGCTGGGCTAAGCAAAAACGCGGAAGTTGCTGTTGTAGTGAACGATCCTACCTCTATGCGCATTGAGCGCATTGCCCAAGCCTTTGGTTCATCTGTCGCGCGGGCAGAAGTAGGCGAGGCTAACGTGGTCCGCCTTGCGCGAAATCTCAGCCGCGAAGGCAAGCGCGTGCGCATATTGGGCGAGGGCTCCAACGGCGGGAACATCACCTGGCCTTCCGCCGTGCGCGATCCTTTAAGCACAGTGTTTGCCATTCTAAAGCTCTTATTGCTTAAAGATAGAGGAGAGCGGCGAGGTCTTTTCCATATTTGGCTAAACCGTATTGGCATGGGCCATCTTTATAAGGAGGATTTTACGCTTGCAGACGTTATGGCAACAATTCCCGCCTTTACGACAACGCCCGTTTCCTCAAAAGAGGCTAAAGTCATCATAAGGGAAAAGGATCATGCAGAGCTAAAGCGCGCCTTTCAGCGCATCTTTCTTAAAGAATGGCAAGAAAAGAAGCGTGAGCTTTACGCCGACTTCGGCATTTCCGACTGGGTTGCCATGCGCTACAACGGCATTGAAGAGGCAGAATGCATTGCCGACTTTGGAGAATCCGGCAATGGCGGGCTTAAAGTTATCTTTCTTGATGAGCGGCGACAGCAAAAAGCCTTTTTTTGGATGCGCGGGTCAGGCACAGAACCTGTTTTCCGTGTGCTTGCAGACGCTGAAGGAGAGGACAATCCTTTAGAAAAAAAGCTCCTCTCTTGGCTTACATTGATGCTTTCTCAAGCTGATAGCCAGCTTTGCGGCAAGACTTGAGATGAAGCCCAAAATATATTAACATCGCTTAAAACTCAAAGGGAGAGGCACAGTGGGCATACGCGGCGAGCTTTTTACGCTAGATGTTAAGGTAAAAAACAGGACTTATTTTTTTAACGTAAAAGAAAACAGGACGGGCGACATTTTTTTGCAGATTGTAGAAACAAAGAGCCTTGACAACTCCGACTTTGAGCGCAGAACAGTTGTCGTATTTGAAGACGACATGCGCAAGTTCCTGCAAGGCTTTGACGCAAGCCTTTCCTTTATAGAAAAGGAGCGCAAAACAAGGCAAAGGGAAAGGGCAGAAAAACGCAACGCAGGAAGAGAGCCGCGCCCACGTTCAGAAAAGCCCGCGCGAAAAGAAAAACCGCCACGCGATGGAGGCGGCAAGCGTGTGCGGATAATTGCAAAAAAGAAGGATAGGTGAGCTTGCCGCTCAATCACCGCACGACAACCTGCCTAACTGTGGGCTTTCGCTATCTTCATTGCAGTCAGCGGCAAATACCTTGCGCCAGCCCGACGCGGACAAAATAAACGCGCCGCAGGCCTTTTGCACTGCGGCAACATCAGCATCTATCTTCATTATTGCTAAAGCCTACCACGCAAGCCGCTGGCTATTCAAGCTGGCAAGCCTTTTTGCATTTTGCGGCTATCTTCTATAAACATAGAAGAAAAATATAAGGAGTGCTACTTATGTCGATCCCCAAGTTTTATGAAATGCACCTCCCATTACTTGAGGCACTAAAGGACGGAAATGAGCACTCAATGCATGAGATTGTTAAGTTTATTGCGAGCTATTTTCAATTAACGGACGA
>CAYYCW010000169.1:0-2849 GCA_964470435.1 uncultured Treponemataceae bacterium | reverse complement strand
CGTTAAAGGACTCCATGTAAGGCAGGTGCTGGAAAAAGTTGGCGTCAATCTGGCCGCTTTCAAGGGCCTCATTTGGCGTAACGTAATCCGTAAACTCTATTACCTCAAGCGTGATTCCCTGCTCAGCAAGGTCGTCCTTGACAAGGTTGAGCATCTCGGCATGAGGGACAGGCGTTGCCCCCACGCGCAGGCGCTGACCATTGCCGCCTCCGCCGCGCTGGCAACCCGCAAGCATTGCTGTAAGCAAGGCACCTGCAAGCAAGACCGCGATTGTTTTTTTCATCTTTAATCCTCCTTTAAAAATCAAAGCGGTGATTTATTGTTGCTATTATATGGAAGAAAGCCGAAAATGCATAGCCCGCACTAGAGCCTTGACGGCTTATCTCCTTGCCATAAGCGATGAGCTTATCCTTGAGCCTGCAAACTGGATAATCTCTACAAGGACGAGTATTACAACAACGGCCGCCGCCATCACCTCAGGGCGGAAGCGCTGGTAGCCGTAGCGTATTGCAAGGTCGCCCAAGCCGCCGCCGCCGATAGCCCCCGCCATAGCAGAGTAGCCAATTAGATTGATGATTGTAAGGGTAATGCCAGAAACGAGCGATGGCATGGCCTCTGGGATAAGCACCTTGGCGATAATCTGAAAGTTTGTAGAGCCCATTGCCCGGGCAGCTTGTATCACGCCTGGGTCAACTTCCTTTAGTGACGTTTCTATCACGCGGGCGATAAATGGGGCAGCCGCTATGGAAAGCGGCACAATCGTTGCTGCCGTGCCTATGCTCGTGCCTATAAGCAGCCTTGAAAGCGGAAAAAGGAGTATCATCAGAATTAAAAACGGAAAGGAGCGCAGCACATTCACAATTCGCGTGAGCGCCTGATTTAGAATGGGTCTGTATATAAGGCCTGACACGGGGTCTGTTACGCAAAGAAGCACGCCAATTGGGAGTCCCAAGACAAGCGAGAAAAAGGTAGAGGCAAAGACCATAATGAGCGTTTGGAGCGTAGCGCTTCCCACAAGCATCAAAAGAGCTGACCATTCCACTGTATGAGCTTCCTTATCCCTTTAAGCCTTTTCCACGATGATGCCTTCGCTTTCAAGGTATTTAAGCGCCTTTGAAAGCTCATCTTCCGCACCTGAGATGTCCGCAACAAGGGTGCCTACGGGTTTGTCTAGGAGCTGCTGTATTCCGCCTGCGCGGATGTTGAATTCTATGTCAAACTTCTTTGCAAGCTGGCTCAATACAGGCTTGCCCGAAAGATGCCCTGCAAAGCGTAAAATGTACGCGCCGCCCTCATCGGACCAGCGCACAAGATCGCCGCTTGAACTTTCTCCCTCATAGTCAGTGCGTGAGGGTAAGAGGTTTGCAAGAAAGTTTCTTGTAACGGCAGCCTTTGGCGCGGTGAAAATCTTTTCTACCGTGCCCTCTTCCACTACCACGCCTTCGTCAATGACTGCGACAAAGTCGCAAGCGTCGCGCACTACTTCCATTTGATGTGTAACGATTACAACGGTGAGGCTCATTTTACGCTGAATTTCGCGAATTAGGCTCAATATTGAGCGGGTGGTTCCTGGGTCGAGCGCGCTTGTAGCTTCATCGCAAAAAAGCACGTCAGGATTATTTGCAAGCGCGCGAGCGATGGCGACACGCTGCTTTTGCCCGCCGGAAAGCCGGCTTACCGGGGAATCCGCTCGGTCGGACAAGCCCACTAGCTCCAAAAGGTGCTCAACTCGCTCACTTATTTGCGCTTGCGGCATGCGGCAAATCTCTAGCGGATAGGCGATATTCCTTGCAGCTGTCCTTGAATAAAAAAGGTTGAAGTTTTGGAAAATCATGCCTAGCCTGCGCCGCCTTTCAATTAGCGCTCGCCCTTCAAGCGTGTCAACGCGCTCGCCGTCGTAAAGCACAGCGCCAGAATCCGGCCTTTCTAGGAGGCTCATAAGACGTATGAGCGTTGACTTGCCCGCACCGCTTTTGCCTATAATTCCAAAGACGGAATTAGGCTTAATGGAAAGGTTTATGCCACGCACGGCGTGAACACCTGAGTTCGGGCCCACGCTGTATGTTCTTTTAAGGTCTTCCAAAGCAATGCGCACGGGATGAAGTATAAAGGCTGAGGGCGGCTAAGGTCAATTAGGACTGGAAGATGATTCAGGGGGGCAGGGCTAATTTAGAGCTAATAACTAGCAGGCCTGTGGGCGTGCAAATAGCACTCAAGCGCACGCAAGTGGTATCTTCTTGTTGCGCTCTAGAGCTGTAAGCTGACGGCTAGATTCAGCTTTACTATATACGCTTAAAAACTCTATAACTTCAAACTAATCGCTACTAGATTTTTCTCATACAGTCCAAAGAAAGTATAATATAATATTCTAGTATCATATTAAGAATGCTAATGCTACTGTATATTGAGATATAGACATTTAGTGCAGAAAAAGTTTATATTAGTACAAAAAAAAGTTTATATTGCTTTGTAATTCTTCTTGCAAGGGTAAAGGACACTCTCATGAAAATACGAACAAAGCTCATCATTGCGGCGCTTGTCTCTCTTATTCCCATAGCGGCGGGGCTTGTGGTAATAACAGTCACGGCAAGACGCTCTGACCTCACAAAGACTATTGACCTAATAACTGAATACACCGGCAGCGTGGCAGGTGACATTATCGCATTCTTTAATTCCGGCTTGGAGATGGCAAAGTACCTTGCCGTTTTGCAAGCCGACACGATGTCCGCATGGGACGCAGGGGCGAGGGAAGTCTTTATGTCCTTTCGCAACTTGAATGACAACGTGGGGGACGTAGCCATTGTAATGGCAGACGGCAGCTATTTTATTACCTCTACCGATGGCAACCC
>CAYYCW010000168.1:0-2883 GCA_964470435.1 uncultured Treponemataceae bacterium | reverse complement strand
GCGGCTTTCTTTAGCATAATAAAGGAAGCCACTATTATGCATTTTACCCCCCCCCCCTAGTTGCTTTTGTCAAGTGTTTTTTATGAAATTTTGAAGGTTTTTTGCTATTTTTTTTATATTTTGCTTGTACTTTGCCTTTAGCTGGAAGCTGACTTTTACATACTGATTCTAGCTACAATTCAAGTCTCCATATAACCCTGCGATTCGACAGGCAGTCAAGCCTTCACGCAGGGCGCGCCCGCTCGCTAGGCACGGAGAATTGCAGAGCTTGGCTACGACGCAACTACGAGGGCTTTTGATCTTCACGACATAGCTGATGTCTACCAGCTACAACCCTGCAATAAAGACCAACAGCAGCCTTTAGGCAGAAAACATGGAGTTAAGCACATCATCCATTGTAAAAACGCCAGTCCTTGCGCGCCCCGAGCTATCAGGCTTGCAAAGCCATTCAAGGGCGTGAACCGCTCCAGAGGCAAAACCTTCCCGCGTGCGCGCCGTGTGGGAAAGCTCTATTGTGTCAGCGACCGAATCAAAAATCACCCTATGCGTTCCAGGCACAGAGCCCACGCGCAAGCTTGCAAGATGCATTTCATGGCTTTCAGGCTTTTTTGTAAAAGCATCAGTTACAAGACTTGTCTTTCCCTTAAAATGTTCCATCACTCGCCTAGCTATGTCAATTCCTGTACCAGAAGGACTATCCGCCTTTTGCCTGTGGTGCGCCTCAAAGACGGCAGGGTCATATTCGCTTTCAAAGCGTGAAACCATGTCAGCCGCTGCAGAAACTATCCTATAGAAGAGATTTACCCCTATAGAAAAATTTGAAGCGTAAAGAAGGCTTGCCTTGTGCTTGTCTACAAGCTCCGCAATCTCCCCAAGACTATCCCTCCAGCCTGTGGTGCCTACAACAAGCGGAATGCGCAATGGAAGAAGCGCGCGGATGTTTGACACAACAGAAGCGGGGTGAGAAAACTCCACTATTCCTTCTGCCCCAGACTTTTTTATAGCGTCAGCCATCACTGCGCGGTCAGAGGTTATACAAGAAGCGTCAGACACAAAAAGGTCAACTGTACAGACGCATTCATGACCGCGGCTTTTAAGCGCCTTTTCTATCATGCGTCCCATTTTTCCATAGCCCACAATCGCCACTTTCATAAAACCTCCCTAAAGGCAAATCGCATAAAGCCTTTATCGCCTAAATGCTACAAAGCCCGTTTTCCCCAAAATATGTTTCGTGCAAAAGGCGCACGACAGTGTCAGCCTCAGCGGAGCTGCAAATCATACTGATATTCACCTTAGAAGCCCCTTGGCTTATCATCTGTATGTTAATGCTGTTCTTGGCAAGAACGTCAAAGGTTGCCGCAAGAATGGCGCTTGACTGCCTGACATCGCAAATCACGGTTACAATAGCCATGTTGCTTCGTATTTCAACTTCAGCGTATTTTCCCAAATCCTTTTGAAGGGCGGGAAAGTCAAGACGCTTAAAGCCCACAGTAAGAGAAATTGAAACTTCAGACGTAGCGACAACGTCAACGCTCACCTTGTGCTTTGCAAAAATGTCAAACACGCGGGCAAGAAAGCCGTATTGCCCCACCATCCTTGTAGAAACAAGGTCAATAAGCACAACGTTTTTTTTGCTGGTGATGGCGCGCACAGGCGGCGGGACGGTAACGTGACTTGTTACAATGATGGAGCCCGCAGCTTCAGGGTTATAGGAGTTTTTAACGCGCACGGGCGTTCCCGTTTGAATGCACGGCTGCATTGAGCGCGGGTGCAACACTTGCGAGCCAAAATAGGCAAGTTCCGCAACCTCGTCATACGTTGCTACAGGCACTGTCTTAGCAGAAGGCACAATGCGCGGGTCCGTCG
The DNA here is from genome assembly GCA_964470435.1 of uncultured Treponemataceae bacterium. Classification (GTDB taxonomy): domain Bacteria; phylum Spirochaetota; class Spirochaetia; order Treponematales; family Treponemataceae; genus Avitreponema. The sequence goes on along the minus strand of CAYYCW010000168.1, from coordinate 1,017 downwards.
TGAGTATGCCGTCAACATCCTTCCAGGTTTGCACCTCGTCAGCGGAAAGGGCAGATCCTATTACCGTCGCCGTAAGATCGCTACCGCCACGCCCCAGCGTTGTAATAAAGCCGCCTGCATCCTTTGCAATAAAGCCTGTAACTATTGGAACCGCTTGCGCTTTCGGCCCGCTTGAACAATAAGGAGCAAAAAAGCGGCGCAAGGCGCTCCAAGTTTCAGGGAGAAGGTCAGCCGATGTGTAGTTGGAGTCGGAGATAAAGCCCGCGTCCCACGCGTCGCAATGCATGGCGGCAATTCCCTTTGAGTTCATGTAAGCTGCCATCATCCTAACAGAAAGGCGCTCCCCAAAGGAGACAAGGTAGTCGCTTGAGCGCGGCGTAAGCTCACGCAGCATGGAAATGCCCGTCAAAAGGGTGCGTAGCTCATCCAAAAGGGGGGCAAGCCCCTCAAATGAAAGATTGAGCTCTTCTGCGGTTTCCCTGTGAAGGCTTTCCACAGCCTCAACAGATACCTGCCCCTTTAGCGCAAGCTCCGCTGAAGCTATTAGATCATCCGTTGTATCGCCCATTGCGGAAAGAACCACAATGGGGCAGCTTTCAAGGCTTCCTTCTATAATAGAAGCCACGCGCCGTATTCTTTCCGCGTTTGCAAGCGAAGAGCCGCCAAACTTCATTACAATCATCGCGCAATAATATAGCAAGTTTACCGCATAGCAGCAAGCGGAAATAGCTCTTAGCTCTAAGCTTTGTAAAAAGCTATTAGCCTGTAGCATTAGAGAAAAGCAAGGAGTCAGCTATAAGCTATAAGTTCATAGTCTATGAGATGGGCATCTAATAGTCTATGGGAGTGGTCTATAATAGCCTATGAGAGGGTCATTTCATAGTGTATGATACGGGTATCTAAAGCTTGCTGACGTTTTGTAAATCAGTACTGAGAGCTTAGCACCACTCAGCACAGTCTACAGTCTACTTGCCTAACCACAGATCTAATAACTTAGGGCTATTGGCTATTGGCTAT
>CAYYCW010000167.1:0-2894 GCA_964470435.1 uncultured Treponemataceae bacterium | reverse complement strand
GACGTGCCCGGCTACGACAAGGACAAGTACATGCCTGATTCCTTAAAAGATGAAAACGGAAAGGCTTACGCCTACAGGGATGCGGCCGGCAACTACTACGAATACGGATTTAGCCTTTAGCTTAGAGCTTATCCTACCTTTCAATGAATTGCCTCACCTTTAAAAATTCGCTATAGTCATAAGTTAAAAAGGTGTTATCTTGACTAAATCTTTAAAGCCTAAAATCCTTTTTATATCTTCTGAACACACAGGGCATGGGCACAAGAGTGTGCATATGGCGCTCATGCAAGGCTTTACAAGGCTGTACAGCGACGCGATAGAGTGCAAGGTGGAGGATGGCTTTTTGCTCGGAGGCCTTTTTATCATGCGGACTGAGCGCCTTTACAACACTTGCGTAAAGCACTTTCCCTGGCTTTGGAATATAATATACAAAGCTTCCGCCAAGCACAAAGAATTTATCAATAAGAGAGTGTCCTGCGGTGTGAGAAAGAAGTTTTTGCGCTTGCTGGAAAGCTATAAGCCAGACTTAATCATTAGTCTTCACCCTCTGTTTGTAGGCAGTCTTTTAAATATTCTTAAAAGTGAAAACATCAGCACGCCATTCTATGTGCTTGTAACGGACTTAGTGACAATATCGGACATGTGGATTGACGGGAGGGCAGATAAAATCTTTGTACCTTCTCAAGAGGCAGCCGACTGCATTGCGCAAGGCGGTGTTGACAAGGCTAAGATCCTTGCCTTTGGCATTCCTGTAAGGGAGGGTTTTGAAACAGACATTATAAATAAAGAAGATATAATAAAGAATACAAGTCTAGACAAAAGGATGAGGGTTCTCCTTTTGAACAATACTGAAAAAGCTACAAGGCTTATCCGCATTGTTAATGGGTTGTATGAGCGCTGCAACTGCGATGTCACCCTCGTTTGTGGAAGGAACAAGAGAACTTTCGCCGTCTTGACGCGTTTTTTTCGGCTGTATTCGTACAAGCCTGCCATAATAGGCTATACAGAAGAGCTCAACAAGCTCTTTTTGTCTTGCGATGCGCTTATAACGCGCTCTGGAACAATCACCATTGTAGAAGCTATCAACTGCCTTATACCGATTGTATCAATGGGCGCTCTTCCTGGCCAAGAAGAGGGAAACCCCGCGTATATTGACAAAAACGGACTAGGCTTCATGACATCTTCTACAGATGATATTTTCAATAAGATAGACTTTCTTCTGCAAGATAACAGAAGCGCGCTAATTGAAGTGCGCAGAAGGCAATTTGACTATTGCGGAAAAAATGCGCGCGAAATGCTTGTGCGCTACATAGCGGATGAGCTGCTGTCGTGAACGCCATCTATAGTCTTATGCCCGCTAACTATCAGGCTTATTGCCATACCCTAGAAGCTGTAAGCTAATGGCTACAAACTACAGGCTATACCTATGAACATTGCCCTTTTTTCTGACTGCTACTATCCTACAAAGAATGGCGTGGTAACCGTTGTAATGCAAGCTAGAACCATATTGCAAAGTATGGGGCATCATGTTGTGATTGTAACTGTTGACACGCCAAGGCTTGTTGGCGGCGAGGTTGCGGAGGGCGACAGCGACCCATGCGTTTTGCGCGTGCCTTCCGTGCCGGTCGGCTATAAGACGGATAACTTTATGGGCTTTCCGCAGAAATCCAAAATAATCAAGTTTTTAAAGGCGCACAATGTTGAAATTATACACTGCCACACTGAGTTTGTAATTGCTCGTGCAGCAAAGATTATAGGAAAAAGTATGCACATTCCAGTTATTGTTACCACGCACACAATGTGGGAAGATTATTTTCCTCACTATGTGCCTTTTGGAAGACTTGTTCCTACTAAAGTTGTACGAAAAATTGCAAAGCGCCTTTATAGCAATTTTTACGCTATGATTAACGTTTCCGCAAAAGCTGAAAAATATTTTAAGCAGCCGCTTGTGCAGCCGCACACGCCTTCAGCAATAATACCTAACGCGATTGACATATCCTCGTTTCAGGCGAATGAGTATACACCTAAAGAGCTTATTGGCTTAAGGCAAAGCTGGGGGATTGATACGGATGATGTGCTCATCCTTTATGTAGGGCGCATTGCAGAAGAAAAGCGGATTTTTGAGCTTCTTAATATTTTTGAAGGTGTTATCCGCAAATCCAATAAAAGCGTTAGGGCTATGCTTATAGGAAATGGCCCTGCTTTTAAGGCAGTGAAGGATGAAGTAAGGCAGAGGGGGCTTTTAGGAAAGATTGTCTTTACAGGCTACATAGGCTGGGATGAGCTTCACTCGTACTACGCGATGGCGGACATCTTTGCTACAGCTTCGCTTTCAGAAATGCATTCCATGACAATTCTTGAAGCTATGACAAGCTCGATTCCCATTGTCGCGCGCGATGACTTAAGTTTTTACGACACAGTGATTGACGGGCAAAACGGCTTTCTTGCCAAGACAGATGAAGATATGCAAGAGCGGCTTTTGGCGTTAATAGAAGACGGTGAAAAGCGAGAACGCTTTGGCAAGATGTCAAAAGAGATTTCGCAAAACTTTTCGCTTGAAGCGCACGGTAAAAAGACTGTAGCCTTCTACGAAGAAGCGCTTAAAGCCTTTCCCGGCAAGCTCGATGAGGAAAAGCTGCGCAAGGCTGTAGCTAATAGCTATTAGATTTTAGCCTTTAGGGTGAGCAAGAAGCGTTCTGTTGTGCGGACTCTACTTGACCTGCCCTAAAAGCTGTAAGCTAAAAGCTAGTGGATAATAGCTACTGCCCTATACGCTGTAGGTTGTAAGCTGTAGACTGTAGGCTATAACATATGAACGAAACACAAGCACTCTTTTCCCTTTTTGACACGGCGTATCGCTTCTATTCTGATACGGGCGAGCCCGCGTCCCCCAT
>CAYYCW010000166.1:0-2908 GCA_964470435.1 uncultured Treponemataceae bacterium | reverse complement strand
TTTTTTGGCTTTAAGTTTAACATATCGGCGTTTGCAGTGCCTGTTTTTGGCATAGGCTTTCTTATCAAAGCGATAAAGCGCTTTGCTAAAAAGTCGCTTGGCGAGGCCCTAATGGGCTTTGGGCTTCTCTTCATGGGGCTTGACATGCTTTCTTCCATTATGCCCAACCTTTCAGCTGAAAATATGGGCTTTCTTTCTGCGTTTACCAGCAGGGGGGCCTTGAGCGTGGCGGCGGGTATCTTTGCAGGCCTTGTAATTACGCTTGTCATCCACTCTTCAAGCGCCGCGACCGCCATCATATTGACACTTTCTTACAACAAGCTCCTTTCTTGGGAGTTTGCGGCAGCTATGGTTTTGGGCAGCAACATAGGCACAACGATTGACGCGGTTATTGCCTCAATCGGCACGCGGGTAAACGCTAGGCGCGCGGCTGCCATTCACGTCTTTTTTAATGTTGCGGGCACGGCCCTTGCTGTTCTCTTTTTTAACGCCCTTCTTTCGCTTGTTGACCTTCTTGTGCCGGGTCAGGTAGACGAAAACATTACAAGCCATTTGGCAATGCTTCACACTGTCTTTAATCTGATAAATACGCTAATTTTTCTTCCATTTGTGGATCAAATTGCCAGTCTTTCTGAAAAGCTTATCCGTCCAAATCAGGATGAGGCGCCTAGTGCTTACCGCTTGGAGCTTTTGCCAGGCCGCAGAAAGGAAAACGCGGCTGCTGCCATTATGCGCGCTGAAAAAGAAATTGCGGATATGTTTTCAGTTGCAATAAGAATGTTTGAAAAAATCCGCGCCTGCCTTTCTTCAGAAAATCCTTCCATGATTGAAAAAGAAATGCAGGCGTTTTTAGATTCTGAAAGCTACGCAGACCAAATGCAAGAAGAGCTTTCAAAATACCTTGTCCGCTGTATGAACTTGCCTATAACGGAAAGGCAGCAACGCAACATTTCGCAAATGCTTCGCATTATAGATGAAATTGAAAGCATGACCGATGACTGCTGCAGCATCTCCTTCCTTCTGCAAAAGATACATCAAAAGAAGATGCGCTTTTCAAAGCAGGATATGGAGCAGCTTGATTCTTTTGTAAACCTTGTAAACGAGTTTGTAAAGTTTGTGCAAGCAAACCTAAACGAAAACAGCATGAGCTTGGAGAGCCTAAGCGAGGCGAGAATCCTGGAAAATAAAATTGACCTTTTTAGGACAAACCTAAAGAAGGCAGCCAGAAAAAGGCTTGAAAAGGGCGCGGATGTGCGTGCCGAGCTTCTTTACATTGACCTTGCTAGAAACTTGGAAAAGATTGGGGACAGGGCCTTTGGCATTTCAGAGGCGCTAAATCAAGAAAACTAAGCGGCGCGCGCTACCAGCCCCTTATGCTAAAGTCGCTAAAACCTTCCACCTCGCAGGGACGCTTTGAAGCGGATTCAACGCGGGAAAGGGGCGGGCCTTTTTGAACTTCTGCAAAAAAGCTTTCCAAGTTGTAAGGCTCGCCTTCCGCAAATATTTCAACAGTGCCGTCCGCGCGGTTTGCAACCCAGCCTGTAATTGAAATGCGCGCCGCTACAGAGCGCGTCCACCATCTAAAGCCCACTCCCTGAACGCGCCCGCGTACAACAATGCGCCATGCCTCCGTCGCCGCATTGGGGCACGCCATTAAAGCACCTTTGTGTTCCAAGGCCGCGTAAAAGGAATTAAGCCGTATTGCCCGCCTTTAAGCAGCCTTTGAATGCGCGCACCAACCTCGCCCGGCTTGCGGTTGTTAAACACAGCTTCCTTGCCATCGTGCGTTATGCTTTCAATCGGGGTGATGCCCGCCGCAGTGCCCGTAACAAAGCACTCTATCGTGTCTGCCATCACTTCGTCTATTGAGATTTTTCGCTCTTCTACCTTGATGCCTTCATCCTGCGCCAAATCTATTACGCTTGCCCTTGTAATGCCTGGCAATATTGTGTCCCCAAGCTCAGGGGTTACAAGCGTTCCATCCTTTAATATGAAAAAGATGTTGCAAGATGAGCCTTCTTGAATGTATTTTTTTTCTTCTGAATCAAGATAGACAACTTCCATAAAGCCCGCGTCTTCAGCTTCCTTCTTTGCAATGGCGGAAATTGCGTAGTTCGAGCAGCACTTAATCCAGCCCGTGCCGTTGGGCGTAGCGCGTATTCTTTTGGTTGTAGTAGCCTTTGTGTTTCCACCCTTAAAGTAAGTGGAAACCGAAGTGGCACAAATGGCTACAACAGGCTCTTTGGGTATTTCAACGCCCACGCCCGCTTCAGAATACATAAACGGGCGTATGTATACAGAGGCTGCGGAAGCGTAGTTATCCTTTTCCCATTCAGAATTGTATGGGGGCACGTAGCCAAGCTCGCTGTTTTTGCGCACAAACTCCACAGAAGCCTTTATAAACATCTCTTCAGGAAAGGGAGGGCACAGCAAGCCGCGCATGGAATCCGCAAAGCGCCTTGCGTTGCGATCCGGGCGGAAAATGCTTACTCCCCCGTCCATTGTGGCAAACGCCTTCATTCCCTCAAAGCAGCCTATTCCATACTGGCTAGTGTAGCTAACTGTTGGCAGCTGCATAAAATTGCGCTTCCTGTAAACTTCAGCGCGCTCGCTGTCAGGCATTTTCATGAGTGCGTCATAGGAAAGGCCGTCGTTTTCAAGCCACTTTTCTTCCCAGCTACTTGTCTGCGCGTTGTAGCGGGCCATGTATACAATAGGGTACATAGCAAGGTCAAATGCCACGAGATTCCTCCTTGAATTTTTTGGAAAAACGATAAAGGCACATTCTATCGATTAGCGCGGAGTTTGTAAAGAATGAGGGGGGAAGCTTCCAAATTAAAGCTAATGCCTTGCTGGCTTGCCCAGTACTTCAAACTCCAAACTATTAACTGAACCCCAAACTGAGGTA
>CAYYCW010000165.1:0-2934 GCA_964470435.1 uncultured Treponemataceae bacterium | reverse complement strand
GCCTTTGAGCATGGGCAAACGGTCGTTACGGGCACTTCAATTAAAACGCTAAAGAGGCTAATCCGCTTTCCTTCTGTTGAACATTGAGCTACCTCGCCTTCGTAGCTGCAATTATAGCACATCATGCCCGCTTGCCCCGAAACAGGCGCCTTCTTTTCTAAAAAAAAGGGGAAAGAGAGCGAGCCAAAGGCGCGCTCGGCATCCAGCTTTTGGCATATTTCTTCTAACATGGAAAGAAAGCCCTTCATCGACAAATCCTTCCTGTAAGAGTGAAAGATTTCTATAAAGCGGCTCATGTGTGTGCCCTTAAAGTGGTGCGGCAGGTTTACGAACAAGTCGGCTGTGCCCGTTGTTGTTTGCATGCCGTTAGCCTTATCCAGCACGTCAACGGGGTAGCGCAAACCTTTAACGCCCACTTTTTGCAAGGGGATTTCGTGCAAGGCGGGCTCGTTTTGCACATCACGCATTAGAGTTTTACACCAAAGGCGAGGCAAGCTGCCTCTAGCGTGTTTTGCATTAGCATAGCTATTGTCATGGGGCCGACGCCTTTGGGCACGGGCGTTATAAAGGCTACCTTTTCTTTAACTGCGTCAAAATCAACATCGCCGCAAAGCCTAAAGCCGCTCTTTCTTGACGCGTCGGGCACCCGGTTTACGCCCACGTCTATAACGGCGGCACCTTCTCTTACCATGTCGGCAGTTATCATGGCGGGCTTGCCTGCGGCAGCTACTAGAATATCAGCCTGCCGCGTTATTTCTGCCATGTTCCGCGTTCCTGTGTGGCACAGCGTTACGGTGGCGTTGCATTCCCTAGATGAAAGAAGGATAGAAAGCGGCTTTCCTACAATGTTAGAGCGCCCCACTATTACAGCATGCGCGCCGTCTGTTTTTATGCCCGCTTCGCGTAAAAGGCGAATAACACCGCGTGGCGTACAAGGTATAAAGGCGCGGTTTCCTGCTACCATGTTGCCCAAGTTTACCGGGTGAAAGCCGTCAACATCCTTTTTGGGGTCAATCGCGGCTATAACTGCGCTTGAATCTATATGGCGAGGCAGCGGCAATTGCACTAGTATTCCATGCACTGAAGAGTCAGCGTTTAGCTCTGCAATTATCCGTAAAAGTTCTGCTTGCGTTGCATCTTCTGGCAACTTTATGGAGCGGTCTTTCATGCCCGCCTCTGCCAACGCCTTAGTCTTTCCTGTAACATAAGAGACGCTTGCAGGATCGTCTCCTACTAAAATAACTGCAAGGCAGGGAGGAGAACTCTTTTCTTTTATTAAAAGAGCTGCCTTTTGCGCTACTTCCCCGCGCACACTTGAAGCTATTGCCGCCCCATCTATAATAACTGCTGCCATGCTTCCTCCATTAACAAGGCTGAAAACCCAAAGCGCGCTCCGAATAGCGTAACCGAATAAAGGCGCGCCTTGTTATACTCTTAAAAGTTGGGTAAAGGTATCATGCAGAATAGCCCATAGACAAGGGCTTGCAAATCTGCTATAAATTCACTTTGCTAATTTGTATCTATTTTGCACCTATGGAAAATGTTTAACATGAAGCGATGTTTAATTGCAGTTTTTCTTTTTGTTTTCGCGGCCTTGCTTTTTGCACAAGCCGACAGATACCCTGGTAATGACACTTCAGGCGGCTTTGACTATTTAGGCTTGCGCAAGGGAGATCAAACAATTAGACTTTCGCTTGGGGTAAATGTCCCGATTCTTATGCACGGCGGGGAAAGAGTGCCCTACTATCCTTCAAACATATACGTAGGCGGCGGGGGAAACATTGGTTACAATTACCACATTGCACGAGGATTTTCCGTTGGCGCCGACATTAACTTTCAGTTTAATACAACGCTTGCGGGCAATGTGCTTTTCAAGTTGCCGATTTTAATACGCCCTGCCTACACGTTTAGGATATGGCGCATACACATTCCTGTGTCTATTGGGGTAGGCGCCACCTTTGAAAGCTACGATGGCAGCTTCTACTTTAACTTTAGTCTTCAGCCTGAAGTTGCAGCCTACTATATTATAAACTCTGAGTGGTCGCTTGGCATTGCTCTTTCGTGGGACTTTTTGCCACAGTGGTATGAGGACTCGAGTTATACCAGATATGGGCACTTCCTTAACACTCACGTGTCCCTGCGTTATCACTTTTAGGCGGGAAGAAAATGGCTAAGATGAAGCGAAACTGCTTGTATTATATAGAAAAAACTGATAAAAGGCGAAAACTCTCCTTTTGTCTGCTCTTTGTAGTGGCTGCGCTTTTTGCCGCTCTTTTACTTCCTTCCTGCACAAATGAGCCTATATTCGCCACAATAGAAAACGAGATTGCCCTGCGTGATCCTAACCTTGAAGGCGTTGTTACATCTCTCGTGCAGTATAACAACTATTTATACGCCACTAACGGCAATGTAAAGCGAAAGGCTGCAAAGGCAAGCCCCGGCAACTGGGAAACAGTGAGCACACCTGCAAGATGCGGCAAGCTTGTGGTTGCCAATAATACACTTTACGGTCTTTTTCAGACTAGCGACGGCGAATGGGATTTTTTAGGAATTTACAAATATGATGACAGCAATTGGACTGCAATCGATTTGCCAGACGATTGGCAGTCAAATGAGCCTAAGCAAGTGCAAATAGGCCCTTCAACAAACGGCTTTTACGCTGTCGGATACTTTGGAACGGGCAGCGAAACCAGCGCCGCGGATTCCTACCAGGTTTACGAGTATAACAGTAACGGCTCCTGGCAATCGCTTGGCAATATTTCAGAGTCCCCAATCGGCTTTGGCGGCAACTACATTTTAACTAAGTATAAGCCCTACAAGGTGTCGAATAATTCAATCTCTGCAATATCGGAAACGCTAAGTGTATCAGGCTATGGGGGGCTTCTTCCAGGCAACGAGTCCGACAACAAAGGAATGTGCGTGTATAGCAATGGC
>CAYYCW010000164.1:0-2942 GCA_964470435.1 uncultured Treponemataceae bacterium | reverse complement strand
GGGTGTCCGCCGCCGCAATGTGCGCCGAGATGACGCTTTACTGGCGCTCTAAGGGAATGAGTCTGCTTGAGCGCCTTGATGAGCTTTATGCGGAGTACGGCTACTTTGAGGATAGGGCAATCTCCAAGTCATTTTTAGGAGCTTCCGGCAAGGAAACAATGCAGAATATTATGCGAAACTTGCGGGAAGAAGGCCTTAAACAAATGGGCGGAAAGCGCGTGTGCCAAATACGCGACGTTGAAAGCTCAATAGTGTTCGACCCCGCCGCGCCTGACGCTAAGGAGAATGTGGGGCTTCCAAAGAGCAATGTCTTGCAGTTTTTCCTTGAAGGCGGCACAGTTGTAAGCGCGCGGCCTAGCGGCACGGAGCCTAAAATCAAGTTTTACATAAACATTGCTTGCGATGCGGGGAAGGATCTTGCTCAAGCTAAAAGTGAAGCAGCTGAGCTAGGCGACCTAATAGAGAAGGAAATTAATGCAATTCTTGAAGGCGCGGGCTAAAAAGCGTGGCGCTTATCCGCGCGGGGCTGTTGCGGGGTCTACGGGGAAATCCTTCTTGTAAACCATAAAGTAAAGCTGGGACTTTCCCGAAAGCGGGTCAAGGCCTAGTGTTCCGAGCCTGTCGCCAAAGGATAGGTGTTCGTTGCTTTTAACGCCTATGTTTTCAAGGCCGCCGTAAACGTAAATATAGCCATCGTTTGACTGCACAAAGACTACTTGGCCAAAGCCGCGGTAGGGGCCTATGGAAAGCACAGTGCCTGTGGCTATGTTTTTCACGCTTGCCCCCCTTGACGAGGTGATAGACACACCGTAAATCTTTCCCGTAAGGTAGGCTATGTCTTGAGGTTCCACCGGCCAGACAACACCCGCATCTATTTTCTTTTTTTCATAGTTTCTAGGGTCTTCCATCGCGTGTGAGTGTGCGCTTCCACTCCCAGATGATTGGGCAGGGATTGAAAGCGTGTCCCCTATTTTAAGCAGGGCATTCCTGTCAAGGCCGTTAGCAGCTGCAAGGTCTGAAACTGAAACCCCAAAGCGCCTGGCAAGCCCGTATAGGCTATCTCCGCTTTCCACAACATATTGGGAAGGACCTCGCGATGCATTCGCGGAATAAGATGCACTGCTGCCAGGCTGCGGTATTTTAAGCTCCGCGCCCGCGCGTATCCTATCTGGGTTGGAAATATTGTTTGCTTCAAGGATAGCATCTGCGGAAACCCCGTACCTTCTGCTAAGCGCAAAAACTGTTTCGCCACTTTGGATAGTGTGAATTATATCTGCCCCCAAAGCTGTAAAAGCGGCAATAGAAAAAAAAAGCAGAAAGAAAAGCGGGTTTTTGCGCATACACCTCATTTTCGGCACAAAGCAAAAAATCATAAAACGGGCTATGTAAAATCCGCCAACGTGCTCTCTTTTTTTATTGACTGCATTTTTCATTAAAAATATATTTTTATACATGGCTGAAACCGCGCCGCTTCTTGAAGGGCAGCTTAAAACGATTATTACAGCAGAACTAATTGAATCAATGAAGCTTGCCGCCCTACCGTCTATGGAGCTTAGGGAGCGTATTTTTAAGGAAGCTGAAGAGAATCCCGCGCTGGAAATTACCTTTGACCCCATAGCTGCGCGCGAGTTGGCTGGAAAAAGTGAATATCCCCTTTACCGCCAAGTCCCGCATTATCCTTCTGGCGAAGAAAAAAGCAACGCTCACATGGCCTTTGTTGAAACGGCCCTAACCCGCGAGGAAACGCTCCAAGAGCATCTTAATGCAAGCCTTGCCGAAGTAAAGCTTTGCCCAAAGGAGCGAGAGCTTGCGCGCTCAATTATAAGCAGTTTGGACAGCAATGGCTTTTTAGTTATTCCATCTGAAACGCTTCCAGGCGCTGAAGACGCAAGAGCTCTTGAAAAGGCGCTTTCTGTTGTGCAGCGACTTGACCCAATTGGATGTGCCGCAAAGGATACTCTTGATTCCCTTGCTATTCAAGCAAAAATATACTCGGAAACTTCTGAAAGCGATGAAGACAGAAAGTTCTTTGCTCTGCTTGCCTCAATCCTTAGCTCTGGCAAAAGCCTTTTTGAAAAAGCACCATATTCAGATTTTGCGCAAGCCATTAAACGAGAAAGCGGAGCAAGCATTAGCGCGGAAGATGCAAAAGGGCTTTATGCGCTTTTGCAAACCCTTGAGCCCTTTCCAGGAAGAAATTTTGCTCATGGCGACACTACAGTTCAAGGGTTTGCGCACTATATTATCCCCGACATTATTGTTGTAAAAAAAGATGACTTGCTTTACGCGAATATAAATGATGATGAAATGCCTGTGGTTAAAATTTCGCAAGCTTTTGAAAACTTTAAAAAAGACGGTACCAAAGGTTCGCACAAAGACAAGAAAGGAAGCAATGCAGAAAAAAACTTTGTAAAAGAGTCTGTGAGAAATGCTATGTGGTTTATTGGCGCCCTTAAGCGCCGCCGTAAAACGCTTGCTAAGGTGGCTTCGGCTATTGTTGCTAGGCAAAGGCTTTTTTTTGAGCGCGGACCGAAATTCCTTCAACCTATGCGCATGATTGATATTGCCCATGACCTTGAATTTCACGAAGCTACAGTTTCAAGAGCTGTGTCGGGCAAATACCTTCAATGCGAATGGGGCGTTTTTAGCTTAAAGTATTTTTTTAGCTCAAGCACAGGCACTTCTTCTGCTGATGGCGTGGGAAATTCCAAGGAAAGTGTAAAGGAAATTATACGCGAAATTCTTGCCAACAGCGAAAAAAAGCTTTCTGATAGGGTAATTGCAGAAAAGCTAGCGGCGCAAGGCATAAGCATTGCCCGCCGCACAGTTGCAAAATACAGGGCAGAAATGCAAAAGTAGGCCAAACGTGGCCGTCGCGCGCCTTGATGATCAAGCCGCAAGCAGGGCCTTTAGCCTTTTCTTTGCCCAAGAAAAAGAGCGAA
>CAYYCW010000163.1:0-2942 GCA_964470435.1 uncultured Treponemataceae bacterium | reverse complement strand
CCCGTCATTATCTACGCTACATCGGGCGGCGCTAGAATGCAGGAGGGGCTTTTTTCCCTCATGCAGATGGCAAAAACCTCAAGCGCCGCCGCCGAGCTCGACAAGGCGGGCATTCCGCTTTTTATCATGCTTTGCAATCCCGTAACAGGCGGCGTTACCGCAAGCTTTGCGATGCTCGGCGACGTTATTTGCGCAGAACCAGGCGCCCTCATCGGCTTTGCAGGCCCTAGGGTAATCGAAGGCACAATTAGGGAAAAGCTCCCTGAAGGCTTTCAGCGCGCGGAGTTTCAGCTTGCAAAGGGCTTTGTTGACTGCATTGTGCCGCGCAAGGATCAGCGCTTCTTTTTTGCAAACATGATTGATGCGCACATGCACTCCGCCGCCTCTTATCCTTTTAAGCGAGAAATTACGCTTAAAGTAAAAAGGAACAAAGACGGGCATTGCGAAAACAATTTGAAAAATCCATTAGAAATTAAGGAAAGCCAAAAGGCCAAGCAAGCGGAAGTTAAAAATCCTCAAGATATTTTAAGATCGCTAGAAGAGCTTGCAAGGCAAGTCGGCGTTGACATAAGAGGCGAGCTAGAAAAAATAGCCGAAAAGCTTGAAGCAGGCGAAAAGGCGGCTCCAGAAGTTTGGGAACACGTGGAGGTTGCAAGAAACAGCGGCCGCCCGCGCGCTCTGGACTACATAGAAATGATTTTAGACGACTTTACGGAGTTGCACGGCGACCGCTTTTTTGGCGACGACACGGCAATGGTTGGCGGCATAGGCTTTATTTGCGGCATGGCGGTAACGGTTATAGGCAACCAAAAGGGCAGAAATCTAAAAGAAACAATTAACCGCAATGGTGGAATGTCCAACCCTGAAGGCTATAGAAAGGCTCTTCGCCTTGCAAGGCAAGCTGAAAAGTTTAAACGTCCCGTCATCACCTTTATTGACACCCAAGGCGCGTATCCCGGCATTGAAGCTGAGGAGCGCGGCATTGGCGAGGCAATCGCTGTCAACTTGCGCGAGTTTAGCCGCCTTAAAACGCCTGTTATCTGCATTGTGATAGGTGAAGGCGGCTCAGGAGGCGCTTTGGGCATTGGAGTGGGCGATAAAATCTACATGCTGGAAAACGCTATTTATTCTGTAATAAGCCCTGAAGGCTTTGCTTCCATATTGTTGCGCGACTTTTCACGCGCAAAGGACGCCGCCGCCATGATGAAAATTACAAGCCGTGAAGTGCTAGACCTCAAGGTAATAAACGGAGTAATCCATGAGCCTAAAGGAGGTGCTCATGCTAACCCGGCAGCGGCAGCGGCAGCTGTGCGGGAGCGCATCATCGCTGACTTAAATGACCTTTGCCGCCGCAATCCAGAGGTGCTAGTAAAGTATAGAAACAAGAAAATACGGGAAACAGGTGCTTTTTATGATGATGATGGTGAAATTGAAAGCTCCGCTCACTCCAAAGATTAAAATGAGGTAAATATGAAAACAAAGCCTTTAGCCTTTGCACTTTCGACTATCTTTCTTTTAGGCGCTATGAACTTTGTCCTTACCCAATCACAGCAACGCTCCGCGCATCAGTCTTATCAAAACGGGCGGGCTTTAGAGGCGCGCGGCAGAACAGAAGACGCCCGGATCGCATACAACGAGGCTATAGCAATTTGCCGTAATAACATTGCAAGCAATCCTAGAAACATGGATGCTTACCTAGTATATTGCTGGTCTCTTGTGCGCCTTAACCGCTGGCAAGAAGCTGTGGAGATAGGCCGCTCTGCCCTTTCAATAAGCGAAGATCCGCGCGTTATGCAAGCTATGGGCGAAGCTTACTTTTACCTTAACAACTACGCCGATTCCCTTAGAAGTATGGAACGCTACGCGGACGCTTTACCAAGCGGAGACAGGGCAGGCACCGCGTATTTTTTTATGGCTGAAATTTACAGGCTTACAGGCCGTTACAATCTTGCAGAGTTCGCATATACAGTCGCTGTGCATTATGAGCCCGGCCTACCGCTTTGGTGGTACAGGCTTGGAACAGTAAGGGAAGAAACGGGTTATAATGCAGGGGCTGCAGAAGCCTATCAAAGAGCAGCGCACCTTCAGCCAGGCTTTAGGGACACCACAGAAAGGCTAAGAAATGTGCAAAGCGGCAGGCGGCGCTAAAGGTACAAGTTATTATGATTAAAACCATTGCGGCGTTTTTCAGGCTTTTGTTTTATTTGCTTCCACTACAGGGCGTAAAGCGAAAACTCTTCCGCCTTCAAACTGAAGGCAACTACGCAGAGCGCGACAAGATTGTCGCCCCCATGCTTAAGGACTGGGCACGCTTTGTTGTGCGGCTCACGGGCAAGAAAACCACCGTCACCGTAAGCGGGCAAGAAAATCTCCCACAAGACAAAACCGTCCTATTTATTGCCAATCACCAGAGTAACTTCGATATTCCTGTCCTTTTAGGCTACGTTGACAAGCCTATGGCGTTTATCAGCAAAAAAGAATTGCTTAAAGTCCCTTTCATTTCTGGCTGGATGCAGCTGATTGAGTGCGTCTTTCTTGATCGGAAGAACCCCCGACAAGCTATAAAGGATATGGAGCTTGCAGGGGAAAAAATCAAACGCGGCTACTCTCTTGTGGTTTTCCCTGAAGGACACCGAAGCAAAGGTAATTCACACGGCAGCTTTAAGGCAGGCAGCTTTAAGCTAGCGTTCAAAAACGAAGTGCCCATTGTGCCAATTACAATAAACGGCACATGGCAGCTCTTTGAAAAAACAGGAAGGTTAAAGCCTGCTAACGTTTTTATAACAATTCATCCGCAAGTGGAAACAGAAGGTCTTGCAAAGGAAGAGCAGCGCCTTGTTGTATCCCAAGTTGAACAAACCATATTCTCCGCACTTCCCGCTATGTAGTTCCAAGCGCAGTTCCAAAATCATGAGCGCTGTTCTTGCCATAAGCGATTGGCC
>CAYYCW010000162.1:0-2950 GCA_964470435.1 uncultured Treponemataceae bacterium | reverse complement strand
TTTCATCAGAAGAGGGGAGAAATCGCTCGTCTTTTTCAAAGAGGATAATGTTCATAGTATATGGTTAGCCTTTGCGCAACTTTAGCGCCTTAAGCCGCTCCTTTTTTTCTTGGGGAATGCGTGCGCTTTCAGCTGCCTTTTGTATTGCTTTGTTGTGTGTCCACATGTCAAGGCGGTACTCCTCAATGTAGGGAAGAGCAGCATCCCAGTGCCTTGCAAGTGCTTCAGCGAAATACCAAGCGCGCATCATGTTTACGTAGTATTCCGCAGACTGAATAGAAGAGACAAGCTCTAGGTATTCAGTGCGAAAGTTTTCCCCCATGTATGCCCTAAGGAGTGCACCCACTGCAAAGCGTACAGTGTAGGGTTCATCTCTTTTAAGCCAGCACTTGATATTTGGCAAAAGCTGCTGCGGACTCTTTGCAAGCGGCGCAGGAAGCCCTAAGTCGCAAGTGGCCCAGTTGTCAATGAAGGGTAAAAAGCGCTCTGTTTGTGTTAGGCATTCGTCATAGCACTTGATTGAGCTTAAAAGAAGGATGTGCAGGTTGTTTTCTTCAAAAAACTGATGAGGAAGCTCCTGCATAAACTCTGCCAGCAAAAAGGCTGATTCTCCGCAAAGAGCCTTAGCGAGCCGGCGCAGCGCAGGCATCCGCACGCCTATAATAGCCTCCTTTGGCAACGTAGGCAAAAGCGATGCTTGAAAGGCGCGGAAGCTTTCATCACTTTTTAGCTCAAAAAGGCGCTTTTGGGCTTGTTGGGTTGACGGGTTCATGATGTGGTTATAGCACAATGCAAAGAGAAGCCGCAATCCTCAAAAAAAATCTTGACATTTCCGCAAGCTACCCATAAAATTTTAGCATGAACTTAAAGACTGTATTAACAACTGACACTGTAAATCTTCACCTAAAGGGAACAACAAAAGAAGCAATTATAGAAGAGTTGCTAGACCTTTTGGTTAGCGCGGGCAAGGTGACGGATAAAGCTGCTGCAAAGGCGTGCGTTATGGAAAGAGAGCGCAAAATGTCTACAGGAATGAAGCACGGCATTGCTATCCCGCACGGCAAAACAGATACAGTGGACAACCTTGTAGCATGCCTAGGCGTTTCTGAAAACCCTGTTGACTTCGATTCCCTAGACCAGGAGCCCTGCCGCATTTTTATAATGACGCTCTCCCCTGTAGATAAAACAGGTCCCCATCTTCAGTTTTTAGCAGAGGTAAGCCTTCTTTTTAAGAGCGCAGAAAAACGCCAAGAAATTCTTAAATCCACTGACGCGTCTGATGTTATACGCATTTTAACAGAATAAGCTCACCCTGTAAAACATCTTGTGTGCAGCCCGCAAATAGACTAGCGGGCGCTCTTTTTTTTTTGCTTGCGTTCTTATGAAAGTTGAGCCTATTTTCTCTTTCAGGGGCGGCTTTCTTGTTCCGCCTGTGGGAACTGCAGTGCCTGCAAAGCCCGCGCAAATTCAAGTAAAAAGCCTTTTTGAAGGCGCGGCTGAAGCTAAAATAGCCGCATTGGCGGAGGAAGGCTTTAACCTCTTCCTTTTGCGCGTAAGCCTTTTAGAAATTGCAAGCGATTATAATTCCTTTAACGAAGCCTTTCTTGCCCGCCTTAGGGAAATTCTAAAAAGCGCGGAAAAAAATAACATAGGCGCAGTAATTCAAATATTGCCAGATGAAAACGCGCCGCATTCTGACGCAGAGCTTTTGCTTAGCTCAATAGAGCACACTGCCCGCCGCCTAAAGGACTGCTCCGCGCTGCTTGGCTTTACCCTTGCAGCGGAAGCGGGCAGCGAATTTCACGCGGAAGCGGCTATTCGCCTAAAAAAGAAGCATCCTTCCCTCATATTTTTTATTGAGCCTAGCTTAAAAGGTGACCCAAGCCCGCCTTTCGACTACAGCGAACCTTTTATAGGTCCTGCTCTTTGGCCGCGAGCTTGGGTTTTGGAAGATTAACGCCTTAGCCAGTCTTGGCGGCTAAAAACTGCATCAATGCAATGTCCGCAGCTTCCTTATATGAAAGAATGCGCGAAACATATTCGAGTGTCTGGCTTGGCGTTTTTCCGTTTTGAACCGCAGGGATCCCTGCGTTATACATTGCAAGGCCTGTAATGTCGTTTCCGCCCATGTCAATGCAAAAGCGTAAGTGAGAAAGCCCGTACTTGGCGTTAATGTCGGGGGTAAACATTTCAGCTTCAGAAAGATTGGGGAAAGACTTGTTGTTAAGCTGAAAAAGGCCGCGGTCAACAGAAGCGGAGTTCATATTGACGGCAGTGGGTGTAAAGCGGCTTTCTTCCCAAGAAAGCGCAAATGCAAGAGATGGCGAAATATTGTTTTCGTCAGCGTGCCTTAGAATTGCAACGCTTATGTTTTTATTCCCCGTAAGGCTAGAATAAAAGCTAATGACATCGTTTTGGACGTCACTGGCGCGGTAAAGCTTTAACGCCATATCGCCTTCTCCATTGCTAGTGGCAAATGTGTACACATCCTCCACTGCAATAGCATCATTTTTCTTATAAGAGTAAGAGTCGCTATCATAGCTTGCAACAGAAAAGCATTCCGCAAAGGCATTGTAGCCTTTATAGAGAACCTTTCCTGCGCACATTACAAGGGTAAATAGAAAGAAAAAAAGCAAAACCTTTTGCTGCAATACAGCAGTATCATTCTTTACCATTTGCAAAATCCTCTATAATTTTCAAAAGAACTATAACAAAAATACTTTTTGAAAAGAGAAAAGTCAACAAGACAGCAAATTAATAATTATAATTGCCCGCCATTTAAAACAATTTTAATCTGCATTTTCAACATAGGTGTAGCGGAAGATTAGACTTTAGAGCTGTTTAAAGTTGAGCACTGATGCTTGGGCATAGCAAGAAGAATTCTATGTGAACGCATTGCTCTATCAGGACGATATACTTCTTGCTTTATCCTAAAGCCAATAGCCAATAG
>CAYYCW010000161.1:0-2986 GCA_964470435.1 uncultured Treponemataceae bacterium | reverse complement strand
CTTTGAGCCTTCCATTTTCCCCTTCTCTCTTCTAGTGTTTCCTTATAGAGTGCTTCCATCTTTGATATTGAGTTTTCTATTGAATACTGTCGTGCACTTTCAGCGTAGCGACTTCCCATCTCGCGCCTTTCATCAGGATGCTCAATCCACCAGTCAATCTTTGCCGCCAAGTCTTGCGGGTCGCCCGCCTTAAAAAGCGAGCGCTCGTCAAGGGCAAAATAGCGGGTAGCGCTTTTGGGCGCGTTGGCAATTACAGGCACAAGGCCTGCCGCGAATGCTTCCATGCAAGCGAGCGCTTCAATTTCAATATCAGAAGCATGAACATAAAGGTCCATTTTTGCCATGCGCTCTAAGATTTCCGATGGCGACTTGTAGCTAAAAAAGACAGGCGGTCTGGGGAGCTTTTGCCCAAGATTTTCGTATTTTTCCTTGCAAGGACCAATGCCTGCAAAAAAAAGCTGAATGCTTTCCTTATACTTTGAAAACTGAATAGCATTAATTAAAACATCCTGCCTTTTTTCAGGGGCAAAACGCCCAGTCATAAGGATGTTAAAGCCTTCGTGCGGGACGGGCTCTTGCGACGCAAACTCTGGCAAAATGCCGTTGCTGATTACATGAAAGCGCGCCTTGTAGCCGTAGCTCGCAAGCTCATCCGCTATAAACTGAGAAGGACAGTGAATGTGCTCAAAATGGCGGTAAAAGCGCTTGTAAAAGGCCTTATAAAGGATGGTCGCGGCAATGGGCAACTTTGAAAGGCGCATAAAGTAAGTGATGTTTTCCGCCTGAACGTGATAGGCCGCAATGCGCGGAATGCCCATCCAACGAGCAATTTTGTCTGTGGCAATTTCTAGCCCAAACGGAAGATAATAGTGGACAATGTCCACACCATCCAAAGCATCGCGAATAACGGACTCTACAGGATTCGCAAAAACCATGTTTTGCTTTCTAGAAAAATAAGAAACCACTGGGATATTCTTTTCTGGAACAACGAATTTTCCTGGTCCCGGCTCGCCGCAACAAAGAACGCGCACTTCATGCCCCCGCATTCGCAAGTGCTCTACAAGCCTTCGCGCGGACATCGTTGTGCCGTTTGTGCCGTTATCAAACTGATCGACTACAACTAGAATTTTCATGGAAAGAAGTTATTCCACAATTTAAGATAAATTGCAACATGGGTAGACTAGGAGCTAAAAGTTCCCAGCATAGGAAAACACGTAGCGTAAGCTTCTAGCACAACTTCGTTTCGAGTCCAAGCAGGGGAGGGACCATATATTTTAGCACCAAATCCGCCGCTTATCCCGCCTTGAAAGGCTAGCAGTCTTGCAGGTATAATGGAAAAAAGTAGGGTAAGCAATGAAAAAGATGCTTTCAAGGCTTTTGGTGACGGCTTTGCTCATTTTTGTGGTGGTGGCGCTCTTTGTGCTTGGAAAGGCTGCCCCTCCCATGAAGGGCAAGGTTGTCATTCTTCACTCCAACGACGTGCACGGAAATATTGAAGGTTACGCTCGCATAGCGCAGCTAAAAATGGACTACGAGAAGCAAGGGGCGGCTGTTATCCTTGCTGACGCGGGCGACTTTATGCAGGGCTCGCCATATGTCAATATGACAAGGGGAGAGGATGCAATAGCGTTGATGAACGCGGCAGGTTACGATGTGGCAGCGCTTGGCAATCATGAGTTTGATTACGGTTATGAACACCAGCGGGAGGCTCTTGCAAGGGCGCGCTTTTCTATCCTTTGCGCTGATATCTTTGACGGGGAGGGAACTGCACTTTATCCCGCTACAAAGATTATAAGGAAGGGCGGCGTTAAAATAGGTTTTGTGGGCATTACAACACCTGAAAGCAAGACAAGCGTTAATCCCGTTCTTGTAAAGGACTTGCAGTTTTCAGAAGGAGATACCCTTTACGCTAAGGCGCAGGAAGGCATTGATGCGCTTAAAGATGAAGGAGCTGACATTGTGATTGCCCTAGCACATCTTGGCGTTGACGCTGTTTCTGCGCCGCACAGGTCTACCGACCTTTACGCTGCTATAAGCGGTATTGACTTTATAATTGACGGGCATTCTCACACTGTTATGACAGCTGGCGAGAATGGTGAGCCCATTCAGTCTACAGGCACGGAGTTTTCCTACATTGGCGTCATTGTGATTGACGGCGCGTCAAAATCAATAGAAGAGAATTACCTGCGTCCTGTGTATGTAACGGCGGAGGACGGAAGCCTTGTGCCGGATATTGAAAACGAGCCAAAGGTTGCTGCCGATGTGCAAGAGATTATTGAGCGCGTTGATGCTGAATACAACATCGCATTTGCCGAAACTCTTGTCTACCTTAACGGCGAGCGGGAGCCCGGCAACCGCACTGAGGAGACAAACTTAGGCTCGCTAATTGCGGATGCTATGCGCTGGTCTGTGCTGCAAGTTGAGGGAAGCCTTGAAGTTGAAAGCGACTATGCCATTGCCTTGACAAATGGCGGAAGCATAAGGGCTTCAATTCCTACAGGGAGTGTAACGCGCAAGGACATAAGAACGGCGCTGCCATTCGGCAACACGATAGCCGTTATCTACGTTATGGGCGCGGAGCTCCTTGAAGCCCTTGAAGCGTCTACATACTGCACGCCTGCGGCTGCGGGCGGCTTTCCGCAAGTGTCGGGGATTGAGTTCACAATAGACACGTCAATAGAATACGATAGCCGAGAAGAGCCCTATCCCGCGTCCACTTACTACGGACCCGCCTCAATTAGGCGCGTTGCAGTTGACAACGTGAACGGAAAGCCCTTTGACGAGGGCGCGCTTTACGCGGTTATAACAAATGACTTTCTTGCCGCAGGCGGCGACACTTACTACGCCTTTTCTGCGGCAACAAGGCGGTTTGACACTGGGCTTATAGATGCCGAAGCGGTGATGTCTTACATTACAGACTTTCTTGGCGGCATAATAGGCGCACAGTACGCCGAACCCTTTGGCCGCATCCACATAAAGTGATGGA
>CAYYCW010000160.1:0-3032 GCA_964470435.1 uncultured Treponemataceae bacterium | reverse complement strand
AGCGTGCAAGTCTGGGGGACTTGAGGTCCCCGGTTCAAATCCGGGTTGCCCGACTGAAGCGTTTTGCCTGCATTTATTTACCTTTATGTCTCATTGCACAGTTCCAGAAGCTGAAGAAATCCTCGATGTCGCTATCCCTGTTCTTGACAAGGGATTTGTCCGCCTTATTGACTACATGGGAAGCGACAGCCGCATTGTGCAGTCGGCGCGCGTTTCTTACGGCGAAGGCACAAAGACCGCGCGCGAGGATGCAGCCCTCATTGACTACCTTATGCGAAATGGGCACACCTCGCCCTTTGAGCAAGTGGAGCTTAGCTTTCACATAAAGCTTCCTATATTTGTAGCCCGCCAGTGGGTGCGCCACCGAACAGCAAACATAAATGAAGTTTCAGGCCGCTATTCTGTCCTAAAGGATGAGTGCTACCTTCCTTCACTTGAAGACTTAGCGCCGCAAGACTTGTCAAATAAGCAAGGAAGAAGCAAGGAAAGCTTTTTGCCTGAAGCCGCTAAAGAAATGCTTGCGGAAATTGAGCGCGTTCAAGAGGAAACCTTTAACTCTTACAAGGGCTTGCTGGAAAAAAACCTTGCGCGGGAGCTTGCTAGAATCAATCTTCCTCTTTCAACTTATACCGAGTGGTATTGGAAAATTGATTTGCACAATCTTTTCCATTTTTTGGAGTTGCGTTGCGACTCCCACGCGCAAAAGGAAATTCGCGCTTATGCTGAAACGCTTTTAAGCATTTGCAAACGTGTCGCCCCGATTGCGACCGCTTCTTTTGAAAGGCACATAAAAGACGGCACGCGCTTTTCTTCTTCTGAAATATCTGCGCTAAAAAACTTGCTGCAAGGACATGATTCAGGGCTTTCAGACAAGGAGCTTGCCCGCCTTGAAGAAAAACTAAGCTTAAAGCTCTAAGCTATTAACTCCTAGCGCCTTCTGTTGACGCAAAGGCAAAAAACTATACGATATTTCCATGAAAGACTTTACAGGAATTGTCGATTACCACGCGGGAAACATTAAAAGCGTTGAAAGGGCATGCCGCGCTATTGGCGCGCCATGCGTGGTTAGCGACAACCCGCGCGAGCTCGAAGGGGCGGCGCGCCTTATTGTGCCTGGCGTGGGCGAGGCGGCTTACGCTATGCGCGAACTAAAAAATACAGGGCTTGAAAGCTTTATAAAGGATTCAGCCGCTGCCGGCTTACCTCTTCTTGGAATATGCCTTGGCGCTCAAGTTTTTTTCGATTTTTCTGAAGAAGGAAATGTGCCATGTCTCGGCCTAATTCCTGGAAAGATTCGCCTTTTTTCCCAAAGTCTAAAAGAGCAAGGATTGAAGATTCCCCACATGGGCTGGAACGACATTTCGCTTGCTGGAAACAATACGCTTTTTGAAGGAATTGTAAGCGGCGCTTCCTTTTACTTTGTTCATTCCTATTATATGAGCGCTGATGATGATGCCGACGTTACAGCGTGGTGCGATTATGGCGGAAACTTTGCGGCTGCCGCTGGGCGCGGGAATGTGCAGGCGCTTCAGTTTCACCCTGAAAAGTCAGGCGCTTTTGGCCTTAAAATTCTTGCAAACTTTGCAGGGGGGCGCAATGCTTAAAAAGCGGATTATAGTTTGCCTTGACGTAAAAAATGGCAGGACAACAAAGGGCGTAAAGTTTGTTGGCAACGTTGACGTTGGCGACCCCGTTGAAATGGCTGAAATCTACTACAGGCAAGGCGTTGACGAACTTGTATTTTATGACATTATGGCGTCCGCGCAAGGGCGTGGACCAATGCTTGACTTGATTTCAAGGACAGCGGAAAAAGTCTTTATTCCCTTTTGCGTGGGCGGCGGCATAGGTTCGCTTGACGACATAAAGGCGATAATTGGAGCAGGCGCCGAAAAGGTTAGCGTAAACTCGCAAGCGGTTAAAAACCCCACCCTAATCTCTGAAGGGGCGAAGGTCTTTGGCAGGCAGTGCATTGTGCTTGGAATGGATGCCGCGCGGGACAACACCGCGCCTTCTGGCTATCGCGTATACATTAACGGCGGAAGGGTTAAAACCGATCTTGACGCGCTTGAGTGGGCGCAGCAGGCGGTTTCGCTTGGCGCGGGCGAGATTGTGCTTAACTCCATTGATAGCGACGGCACAAGGAGCGGCTACGAGATTCCCCTTACAAAGCTAATTGCAGAAAATGTTAGCGTGCCTGTTGTAGCTTCAGGCGGCGGGGGAAGCCCCGCGCACATGGCGCAAGCCTTGGCAGAAGGAAAGGCGGATGCCGCGCTCATTGCTTCTATAGTGCATTCAGGGGAATACACTGTAGGCGCCATAAAGGAAGCGCTCGCTCAGCTTGGCGTTCCCGTTCGGGAAAGATAGCGCCGTGAAGGCGGTAATCGGCTTAGCTCATCCTTTCTAGCTCATCATAATAGTCCTTTAAGTCTTTTGTGTAGCGTTCAGAAGAGAACTTGCGCCAAGGTTTTGAAAAAAAGAAGGATATATTGTGTCTTGCGCACAAATATGCATTGCGCAACACAGGGCTATCATGCCCTTTGGCAAACCATACATAGGGCAAATGCCTTGCTTTTAGCCCATTGTGTAACACCCACACATTAAGAAGAAACTCCGCCATAAAGCCAAAAACCCGCCGTTGCTGCGCATTGTAAGCGGAAATATCTATTTGCCTTTCAGCTTCAAAGAGAATGTCAAATACCCAAGTGCAATAGGAGTCAAAGTCCTGCCACTTCATAAAGAACATGTTGTTTGCAGAGTATTTGTTGCCATTAATCATTATATTATACATTTCTCGGTCATAGTCAGGGCATTTATTGTGCAGAATCATCTCAAGAGTTTTTATATCTGCCGAATTAAGAAATAAACTGAATGATGTGCCAACACAACATGAAGCCAAACGGCGCTTCGACATAACAACATTGCAGCTAGAAAGCATGCGCTCCAGCTTGTCTAAATTTAGCCTGTAGTTGCTTGCATAGTCTTCAGGCAAATAGACTAAGTCAGAAAACAAGACGTTCCTGTCAAAGCTAAAG
>CAYYCW010000159.1:0-3126 GCA_964470435.1 uncultured Treponemataceae bacterium | reverse complement strand
ACATAACAAAGGAGATGTTTACATGAAAATACGTACTAGGTTTATTGCTACAGTTTTTGTCGCGCTTATACCAATGTGGATAGGCATAATTGCGATTACCGCCATTGGGCGCGCGTCCGACAGGACAAAGACTACTCAGCTAATGGAAGAATATACCATAGCTGTTGCTGCAAATATTACCTCCTTTTTTAAGAATGCTATGGATGCGGCAAGTTTTCTTGCAACAATGCAAGGTGAAGTTATGCTGCCGTGGAATGGAGACAGGGGAGGTGGCAATTTATTTACCAAGATTATCTGCGCAAGCGATACAATTGACAGAATTTCCTTTTTGGATTCAGATGGATATTTCTATGACGCTTATGACTCAGGTATAGGGGGCAACCCATGGCTGGGAGGTAAGCGCAGCACAAATGATGCCAATCCCAACGCTGCGCCACTTGTGTTCACAGACCGCGACTATTTTCGCGAGCTTATTACCAACAACACACGCGGGGAATTTAAGACTGAAGTAACGGAGCCTTATATTCCGCGCGGACTTTCAGAAAAGCAATTTACAACAAGAGCCACAGTAATACACGACGGCCAAACCGATGGCGTTATTACTGTATCGCAAACTTCAGAAGAACTTTCTAGGCTCTATGCTTCAATTTCCGGAAACCTTTTGGACAAGTTTGGCGAAAATTCGCACACGTACCTTGTTTCCAGGGACTACCAGCTGGTTTCTGATCTTGAGATCAATTCACAACTCGGCAGCTACGACGACACGTCGTCTGGCATGGATGATATTGTCCATGTGAACACCCTTGGCGAGGGCGTGGTTTCCGCCATTGACAAAGCTGTCAGGGAGAATAGTGTTGTTTCCGCCAACATTCACGGAAAGGATCATTTTCTAGCTGCAAAAGCAATAGAAGGCACGCCGCTTGCAGTTGCTCTTGCAAGCCAGAAAAGTATAATGCTTTCAGCTTCCCGAACCATGTTCATTGCAGGCAATATTGTCTTTTGGATAATGACAGCCATTATGGTTATAGGAATTTATATTGCTGTTCACCCAATGCGGGTTAACCTTCAATGTATGGGTTGCGCAATGAAAGAAATTGCTGAAGGCTGCGGGGACTTAACAGAGCGGCTTGAGGTTAAAGGGGATGACGAAATTGCAGACGTTGGCACATACTTTAACAGTTTTATGAACAGCTTGCACAGCATGGTGGGTGATGTAAGCGAAAGTGCTGTTGCCATGGAAGTGCACGGAAATACTCTTGCTGAAAATGCCTCATCCATTTATGGAAGTGTTTCTTCCATTACTGCAAGCATAGAAAGCCTTAATTTTGCGGCAGAAAATCAGAACACATCTGTTACAGAAACTTCTGCTACAATTACGCAAATTACGCGTAATATTGAAAGCCTTACAGGCCAAATAGAAAAGCAGACAACATCGGTTACGGAGTCATCCGCGGCGCTGCAGCAAATGGTATTAAACATTGGCTCTATTTCTGAAAGTGTTTCAAAGGCCTCTGCAAGTTTTGATGAGCTTAAAAGTGCTGCGGTTGACGGCAAGTCCAGTATAAACAATGTGCAAAGATTGGTTGACGAGCTTACCGCGCAGTCAGGCTTGCTTTTGCAAGCAAATAGCGTTATTAACAACATTGCAGCGCAAACAAACCTTTTGGCGATGAATGCTTCAATAGAGGCGGCGCACGCGGGAGAATCGGGCATGGGCTTTTCTATTGTGGCTGATGAAATACGCAAGCTGGCGGAAGACACTGCTGGTCAGTCTAAAACAATTGCAGAGGGGCTAAAGGGCACTATAAGCTCAATAACCAACATTGCAAGCGCCACTGCCGTTGCGGACAAGGCCTTTGATTCTGTCGCTGAAAAGATTGATAGTGCTACTAGCCTTGTAAGCGAAATAAACTTTTCTATGACGGAGCAAAGTTCAGGAAGTCGTCAAGTGCTTGAAGCCTTGCAAGACATAGAAAACGTTACTGTGCAAATAAGGGATGGGGCTGTTGAAATGAACGAGGGCACTGAAGCGATCTTAAGAGAGATGACGCGCCTTTCTAATGTTTCGCAGACTGTAAAGGAGCGCTCTGCTGCAATCGCGAAGGCATCTGAAGTGATAAACAACGCTGTAGGAGAGATTGTGCACAACACAGGTTCCAACAAGGAAGCGATTGCCTTGCTTGTTGGCATTACGGCAAGGTTTAAGCTGTAATTACTTGAATAAAAAAGCTTTAAGCTTGCTTACAATTTGTAGTCAAGCTTAAAGCTAAATACTAACCCGCTTAACCTTGCCGCCGTAGTACTGCTCGCGCAGCTCATTCACGCTTGAGTCCGCTATATAGTCATCAAAGCGCATCATCCTGTCTATAATACCTGCGGGGGTAATTTCTACAATACGGTTGGCTATTGAGTTGATAAACTCGTGGTCGTGGCTATTAAAAAGCACAACGCCTGGAAAATCCACAAGCGCGTTGTTAAGGCTTGTAATTGCTTCAAGGTCAAGGTGGTTTGTAGGCTCATCCAAAATGAGCACATTCGCCCCCGAAAGCATTAGCTTGGAGAGCATGCAGCGCACCTTCTCCCCTCCCGAAAGCACCTTTACGGGCTTTAGCGACTCGTCCCCTGTAAAGAGCATTCGGCCAAGAAAGCCGCGCACGTAGCTTTCATCCTGGTCGGGGGAGTATTGGCGCAGCCAGTCGGTGATGTTGAGGCCGCAGTCAAAGTAGGCGCTCGTGTCCTTCGCGAGGTAGTCAAAGCTGACCGTCTGCCCCCAGTAAACCTCGCCCGCGTCGGGCTTTGCCGCCCCCGCAATAATGTCAAAGAAGGCGCTCTTGGAGTTGTGCTCCATGCCAACAAAGGCTATCTTGTCGGTGCGGTTTACAATCAGGCTAAAGTCGCTAAGAAGGCGCTCCCCGCCGCGCTCTAAGCTCAATCCCTCGACGCGCAGCACGTTGTTGCCAATCTCCCTGTTAGGCTTAAAGTGCACGTATGGGAACTTGCGCGTGGTTACCTCAATTTCTTCAAGCGCGAGCTTGTCGTAAACCTTCTTGCGGCTTGTAGCTTGCCTGCTCTTCGCGGCGTTGGAGGCAAAGCGCAAAATGAACTCGCGCAGGTCTTTCATCTTCT
>CAYYCW010000158.1:0-3134 GCA_964470435.1 uncultured Treponemataceae bacterium | reverse complement strand
GCAGAGCAGCGCTCTCGTAAAGCGCAGGTACTCGGTTCAAGTCCGAGAGTTGGCTAAAAAGGCACAGGTTAGCCTTCGCTCTGGTTGCTGCTTTTTTCCTTTATTGAAGCGTAAATGCCTATCATCCTCTTAAAGGGGGCGTTTTCGCGCTTTAGCTCGCGCGAGCCTCGCGTTATCTTGCAGAGGCTCATGCCAAATCTCCTAGCAATTTCTCGTTGCGTCTTGCCTTCTAGCATTTCTTTTACAAGCGTCCAGCGCAGGGAAAATTCCCTTATTTCTGACGGTGTAAAGAGGCAAGTAAAGAACTCCCTAATGAGTGCAGGATCGTCTACTGCGGCAAATACTTCCGAAATTTGAATGCGTGAGCTTTCTACTATATATTCTACAGCTTCCGTGCTTAGAACTTCGGTTTTTGCGTTTTTTTTCTTTGCGCCCATATTCCTCCGTAAAAAGTTTGACTACAATAATATTTTGTACTGTACTTGAAACAAGAAAAAAAAACACTATACTTGTTTCAAAATGGAAAAACTTGCGTTAAAAATGCGAGGCGTTCTGGCTGTAGCACTTTGTTGTTGCCTTGCTTCTTCTTGCTCAATAAAAAAGATGGCGATAGACTCAATAGCAAGCAGGATAGCGCCAGATGGAAAAAGCTCTGGGAACGCGGCGGGTGCGCTTGCAGCTTTTACATCAGAGAACGACCCGGAACTTGTTGGTGCATCTTTTCCTATTATATTGAAGCTAATTGAAGCGATGATGCTGGAAAGCCCCGAAAACTCAAGCCTTGCGGTTACGACGGGGCAGCTTTACGTTATGTACGCGAATGTCTTTGTGCAAGGTCCAGCCGAAATGCTCCCTGCATCCATGTTCAAGGAGCAAAACGAGCAGTACGAGCGGGCGGCTAACTTTTTTAGGCGAGGCAGCGCCTACGCACTTAACGGCCTTGAGTTGCGTTATGCAGGCTTTAGAGAGCGCGTATTTGGCGAGTATACAGAGCGTGCTGCGGCGCTTGCATTGACAAAAGAAGAGGACACAGCCGCCCTATTTTGGGCTGCTGCCGGCGCGTTGGCAAACTTTTCGCTTAATCCGCTAGATACAGATGCTGTGCAGGCGGTTGAAGGCTCCGTCGAGATGATGGAACGCGCCGCCGAGCTTAACGCTGCCTACTTTGATGGGCTAATAATTGAAACGCTTTTTAATTTTTACTCCGCGGCTCCCGACTTTATGGGCGGCGGCCCTGAGAAAGCGAAAGCCGCCTTTGCGCAGGCTATTAAGCTAAACGGCGGCTCTGCATCTCTTTACACAACATACGCTAAAAACATTTGCGTGCCCGCGCAAGATACAGCCAACTTTGACTGGGCTATTGAGAAGGCGCTTGCCATCAATCCTGATAACAACCCTTCAACGCGCCTTATGACTGTTGTTGCGCAAAGAAGGGCGCGCTGGCTAAGGGATAACCGTGGCGAGCTGTTTCTTTTATAGAAAGCATTTAATAAAATAGGGAGGATTTTATATAATGAAGTATTTGGAAAAAAAGAAAATTCTAGCGGCCTTGTTTTTTGCAGTGGCTGTTTTTATGTGCGCGGCGCAGGAAAAAATTCAGCTAAAAATAGCGAGCCTTGCGCCCGCTAGGTCTCCGTGGGATATTCAATTGCGAGAGCTTGCCCAAGAGTGGAGCGAGATTACAAACGGGCAAGTTACAATCACATATTATGATGTTAGCTCGCTTGGCGGGGAAAAGAGCGTCTTGCAGCGGCTTAAGCCCCCGCGCCCGGGACAGCGGCCGCCATTGGACGGCGCAGTTTTAAGCAGCGTAGGTCTTAACGAAATGGCGCCCGCCGCAAGGATTTACACGCTTTCAATTCCCTTCCTTATTCAGAATCAAGCTGAGCTTGACTCAGTCCTTAATACTTATGGAGATAGCCTTGTTTCTGAGTTTGACAAGCAGGGTTTCCGCGTAGTTGCATGGACAAATGTCGGCTGGCTTTCATTCTATACAAAGGAGCCGTACAGAAACCTTGCAGAGCTTAGCAAGATTAAGCTTGCCTCAGCTGGACTTGACAGCCCAACTATTGGCGAAGTATATCGCGCTGCAGGGCTTAGCATAGAAGACATTCAGTCTGCAAGAGTGCTTCAGTCTCTTAGAAGCTCAAGCGGCGTTCACGGTTTTTATTCGGTGCATATGTATGCTTACGTTACAGGTTATTACAAAGCTGTAAAGTACGCGCTTAACACAAAGATGTGCCCTGTAATGGCGGGGCTCGTTATCTCCAATAGCGCGTGGGAAAGCATACCTGCCCAGTACAGACCCGCCCTCCTTGCCTCTGTTGAGCGCGTCAAGCGGAGACTTAACGCATCTCTTGACGAGTCCGACGCGCGCTATGTTTCCATGATGGAAAAAGAGGGCGTTACAATGATAAAACCTACTGACGCTGAACTAGCAGCGTGGCAGAGGGACTTTAGCAAGGCGGTTGAGGCTGTAAACCGCAGGGTGCCTGGCGCATTCGATATGACGCTTTTTAGGAATATACAAAACCTTCTAAGAAAAAATTAGGTCCTATTACTATGAAAGCTGCCGCCGTGCTCAAAAAAAGCGCCAGAGCTATAACGTTATTATTTTTAGTCCTCTTGGCGGTTGTGCCGCTTGTTTTTAAGGTTATCCAGCAGGCGGCGCCCGCAGTGCTTTCTGACCCTGACAGGATAGTTGTAAACCTTGTCTTTATGTTTGCATCCCTTGCGGGCATTCTTACAAGCGCTGCGGGCAAGCATCTTTCCCTTGACGTTGTAACAACCTTTATGAGCCGCAAGGCAAAATCCGCCGTAAAGTTGATTATAGCAGCACTTGAGGCGGCGGTAGTTACAGCGCTTTTTTTTAGCTCGTGGTCTGAGCTTTTTTCAGCCTTTCTGCCCGGCGATAAGCTATTTGGCGTTCCTGTGCGTGTCATCTTTGCCTTTATGCCGCTAATGTATGCGGGAATTATCTACATAGCGATCAAACGAATGCACATCGCCGCCTGTATTGGGGTAGCTTTAGGGATTTTAATGGCGAGCGGGCCCTTAGGCGGCGTGCTTTTTTTTCTATTTGGCATAGAAGATTTTATACTCCCCATTTTTGTTTTTGATGTCTGGATGGCGTT
>CAYYCW010000157.1:0-3154 GCA_964470435.1 uncultured Treponemataceae bacterium | reverse complement strand
TCGATTCAAAGATTTCCTGCGGCTCTTCCCACGCGTTCTTTGGCTCAAGCTGAATTGTAATAATGCTGAATTTGGAAAGTCCCTTTTCAATGAGCTCCTTAAGCTCAATGCCGCCTTGTTGCAAGCGAGTGAGCTCGTCTTTGAAGTATGAATAGTTGCTATAAATAGCAGACTCTTTTTCCCTGTCCACGAGAGGGGAATTAAGCATTATCTTCCAATAAGAAGGCCAGTCAGTTTCGACCTGCTTTAGCTTTATTTTATACTCGCTTTCATCCTTGACATTGTTGTTCTTTAGATAGCGCGAGTCTATAAACTCCTTGTCATTCTGATCCGAAATCACATCACGCAAGGCCGCAAGGAAGAGCATTGCAGTTGTAATGCGCTGCTGGCCGTCAACCAAAACCAGCTTGGCGGGCTGCCCGAACAAGGCGTTCTCTGCAAAAAAGGTTATCGTGCCAAAAAAATGCTCGGTTTCCATCCCCGTCGCGTTGTTTTTGTAAGTTGTGCGAATGTCATCAAAAAAGACCTCGCATTGATCCCTGTCCCACTCGTAATTCCTCTGGTATGGAGGAATAAAGAAGGTAACATCGTTATTTGAAAGAAGATTGAGAAGATACGTGTCGTCTGACTTCATCGGCTACTACCTAAAAATGACTTGCCTTCAAGCTGCGGTGGCGCCCGCAAGCTAACTGCCCATTGCGGCAGGCATCACCCCCTGTGTCGCCTTTCCAGCTCGTTCAAGACATCGCGCCAGCTAACGCCTTCGCGCTCCATAAGTACGGACAAAAAGTAGACAAGGTCGGCGCACTCCCAAATCACGTCATCATGAGTTTCGGCTTCCGTTACCTCCTCAGTTTCCTCCAGTAGCTTTTCGCGCACGCGCTCATCATTAAGCGTTGCTGTGTAGGAGCCGGGAGTTGGGTTCTTAAACCTTTCGCGTATGATTTCAGACAAGAGCTCAAGCGAATAAGGATGCGCCGCAGCGCTTTGAAAGCAAGTCCACGCGCCTGTGTGGCAAGTCGGCCCGCTTGGGCGTACTGTGGCAAGCACGGTGTCGCGATCGCAGTCGGCGCGCATTTTAACAACTTGCAGCATATTGCCCGAAGTCTCGCCCTTTTGCCAAAGCTTAGCCCGGGACCGGCTCCAAAAGGTGAGATGTCCGCTATTAAAGGAGGCAGCGAAAGCTTCGCGGTTAGCGTAGCCTAGCATTAAAACTTCGCCGTCCTCGCTTTGCGCAATCACGGGGATTAGCTCGCTCTTTTCCCAATTGAGGCAGGCGATAAAGCTTTCGGCAAGGCTCACTTTCCCTGTGTAAAGAGCCATGCCTAGCTGAACGTCGCAGCCCATCTTTTCCAGCGCGGAAATCTCTTCTACTGAAGAAACGCCGCCGGCAACGACAACGCGGCAGCGGACAGCCTCGCGCAGCCTTTTCACCGCCTTCATGTCAATGCCTGACAAACCGCCCTCGCGCTCAACGCAGGTAAAAAGAATTTCGCTGCAAAAGCCTTCGGCTGCCTTAGCGCACTCTACAGCGTCGAGCCCGGAGTCCGTGCGCCAGCCGTTAAGCATTACGCGGCCTTGCCTCGCGTCAACGGCTACAATGACGCGCTCTTTGCCGATTGCATCGTTTAAGCTTTTAAGGAAGGGCTCATTTAAGCCGTATTGGACCGCGCCATCGCCTGCACTGCAGGCAAACGCGGCGGAGCTTACAATCACCTTTTCTGCGCCAAGGGAGACAAGCTCCTTAGCCCGCTTTACATCGCGTATACCGCCGCCGGCGCGCACGTTGCCTCGCCGTAAAAGCCTTTTTAGGACAGCAGTGTTTGCAGTGTCCGCACCCGCCTTGCCCTCCGCATCGTTTTTAAGCGCGCCGTCCAGGTCGATTACAGCCACTTCGCCATACTTGTCAAACTCCGCTATAAGCGCTTCCGGATCGTCCCTTTCAAGAACTAAGTCTCTGCCTTCTTTAAGCTGGACAACCTTGCCGCCTTTTAAGTCAATGGAAGATATTACCACAAGCCGCTTCCTAAAATATAGTTTTTAACTAAATGTAGCCCTTTGTGCTGGGAATCGCGCCAAGCGCACGCTCGTCTATGGAAACCGCTTCCTTAATCGCCTTGGCGGCCGCCTTAAACGCCGCCTCTATCTTGTGATGGTCGCTCCTGCCGCGTATCGCGTCAAGGTGCAAGTTGCACTTAGCCCCGCTTGCAAAGCCTTGCCAAAAGTCAACAATGGTGTCAGTTTGAAAAGAGGCTGCGTTTCCACCGCTCGCGCTAACAAATGGAATGCCAGAAAGCGCAAGATTGATAACAGCGTAAGGGCGCCCGCCAAAGTCAACGGCGGCGGCGCAAAGCGTTTCATCCATAGGAAAGGCAAAGAAACCCGCCCGCCTTATTCCCGCCTTGTTACCTAAGGCGGTCGCGAACGCCTCGCCCAGCGCAATACCAGTATCTTCCACAAGATGATGCTGGTCAACGTGCAAGTCGCCAGAAAGTGCGCCGCCCAAGTCAAAAAGCCCATGCCTGCAAAAGGAGTCTAGCATGTGAAAAAGAAATCCCACGGGACATTCCACGCTGCATTTACCCGTACCGTCAAGGTTTAGATTTAGGGCAATATCTGTTTCTTTCGTTGTACGCTTTATTTCAGCTTTTCTTTCTATTATATTCACGTTGCGCTCTCCTACGGCATAACCTTGCGAAGCGTGTATTCGAGAATGTCGCTTGCGCCAAGCTCCTTTAGCTTAGGGAGTAGCTGCGGAGCTTCTTCCCTTTGCACAACGATTTTGACAGCGTAGCCGCCACCACCGTAAAGGGGCGCGATTGTCGGGCTTTTCATGGCTGGCACGGCAGCAACAAGGCTGTCAAGGTTTGAGGCGGGCACATTCATCTCCAGCATAACGCGGCTGCGCGCCGCAAGAACAGACTCAAAAAGCATTTTTAGCTCAAGGATTTTCTTGCGCTTGCCCGCATTCTTCATCGACGCTCTTGAAGCAAAAAGCCGCGTTGAGCTTTCCATAACAGTGTCAACAATGCGCAAGCCGTTTTCCTTTAGCGTGCGCCCTGTAGAAGTATTGTCTATTATAATATCTGCGTCATCGGGCGGAAAAACCTCCGTCGCGCCGTAGGTTCTTATAACGATAAAGTCAAAGCCCCGC
>CAYYCW010000156.1:0-3182 GCA_964470435.1 uncultured Treponemataceae bacterium | reverse complement strand
TCGGAATATTCCAGGATGGAGAGGTCAGGTGCTATTGCCAATTACGCAATGGACAACATTGAAGTTTATGTTGCAACACTTTGGGCTTTTCATGCAAAAAAGACTGTTGCGGAAGCGCTCGCCCTTCCTTTAGAAAAAATTGCTGTTATTCCCACCTCCTTTGGAGAAGCCCCTGAGTGGAAAATATGGACGCCATCCATTGCGGCAGCGCAAGCGGCAGTCGCGGCCTTTAAGTGCAAAAGGCCTGTAAAGCTTATCTTTTCGCGCGGCGAGGAGCTTAGCTATCTTCCTAAAATGCCTCCTGCAAGGATAAGGGTAAAAAGCGCTGCAGCCCCCGACGGGAAAATTAAGGCAATGGAGGCGGATATTGAAATTGACTGCGGAAGCGCTTGCCCCTTTGCAAGCGAAATATCCGCCCGCGCTATAGCTATAATGCAAGAGTTTTACGGCGCAGGAAACGTCAAAACATTCTTGCGCCTTGCAAGGAGCAATCTTCCCCCCATGATACCTGCAAGCGACTTTGCAGAAAGCTATGCCTTTTTAGCCCTTGAAACCCATGTCGACATCCTTTCAAGAAAGCTCAATGTCTTTCCTGATGAGGCGCGGCGGGCTAACACAAAGGATGAAAAATATTTTCAGCTTATGGAAACAGTTTGCAAGGGTTCAAGCTTTGCAAGAAAATATGCAGCATACGAAAATCTAAACAAAATGCGAAGCGAGATTAAAGAAGGTCCCGTGCGCGGAATAGGATTAAGCATAGCCTGCCAGAAAAGCGGCTTTCTTTCCGCCTGGCCTGAGGGCGTTCAGTATTCCGTTGAAATTACTATGGAAAAAACTTCAGAGGTGCACATTGTTGCAGGCTTACATTCCTCTGCAATAAAGGAAATTATATGCGCAATGACTGCGGATTCACTAGGCATTGACAGGGCTCAAATAAGCTTTGCGGATGAGGGGACAGATTCATCAGCCTTTAGCGGGCCTGACATTCTTTCAAGCGGCACGGCCATTGTCTTGCCGCTGGTTTCAAGATGCTGTTCAGGCTTGCAGCGGCAGCGCTTTAGAAAGCCCCTTCCAATAACTGTAAAAAAAACATACAAGCCTTCAAGGCACGACTTGCTTAAAAGCCGCAAGCATCTCTTTATGCCGGTTTCGCCTGCAGCTTGCGCCGTTGAGCTTGAGCTTAACCCGCTTGACTGGACAACAAGTGTGCGGGGAATATGGATTGCATGCTCCGCGGGCAAGCTTCTTGACAAGAATGCGGCGGAAAGCACCATTAAAAAAGCTTGCAAGGAAACGCTTGCAAGGCTTTCATTCAAGGCTGTCAAAATAGAAGGAGGCAAGTTTTGCGGCGCTGGCCGCTTTGGGCTTGGCAGACATGCAGCTATTCCAGAAGCAGATATTGAAGTTTCTTTTTTGGAATCAAAAGAAATTCCTAGAGGGCTAGGAAACATTGCGCAAAATCTTTTGCCTGCAGCTTACTGCTCTGCCCTTATGCAAATAACAGGAAAGCATCAAGTTAAGGTGCCCGTTGACGCTGTAGACATTTACAGCTGCCTTTCAGGCGGCGGGGAAGCCTAGCTATGATAATTCCATTTACGTTAAACGGGGAAAAGCTTTACCTTGACGCGCGGGCAGAAGAGATGCTTTTGCACGTTTTGCGCATGCGCTTTGACCTTAAGGAAGTAAAGGAATCATGCTGTGCAGGCTTTTGCGGCGCCTGCACTGTGCTTGTAAACGGCATTGCTGTCCCTTCTTGCCTAATTCCTGCCTTTCAGGTTAGAAACTGCGAGGTAATAACGCTTTCCCACTTTAAAAAAAGCGAAGACTATAAGGACATTGAAATGGCGTTTGGCGAAGAGGGCCTTTCTCTTTGCGGATTTTGCGATTCGGGGAAAATCCTTACAGCCTATTCCATCATTGCGGAAATTAAAAAGCCCACTAAGCCTGAAATCCATGAAATGCTTGAAGGAGTTTCATGCAGCTGCACATCAGAAGCCGCCCTTGCAAGCGCAATTCAAAAGGCGGCTTCCTATAGGAGAAAAAGGCTTTCATGAGCGAAAAAGATTCTTCAGTTTTCTTTTCCAATTCATTGCAAGAAGCCCTTTCTAGCATAAAAAACATAGCCGGCATACAGCTTGCAGGCGGATGCCTTGGGATAATGAGATGCAACGCAGGCGAGCTCATTAAAATGCCTGAAAAGCTTTTATCCTTAAACAGGAATCCTGACCTAAAAACGATTAATAAAACGGAACGCTACATAGAATTTGGCAGCGCGGTAACAATTCGCTCTATCCTTCAGCTTGGGGAAAAAAATATGCCGCCCATTCTTCACACAGCGCTTAAAAGCATTGGCAATCCTGCAATACGTGCTCTTATTACAATAGGCGGGCATATTGCGCCGCGGGACTTTCACTTTGCGGCATTCGCTCCCCTTTTGGCGCTTGATGCAAAGCTTGAAGTCCGCACAAGCTCGGACACTCGAATTCTTTCTCTTAACGGCTATTTTGCAGGCGAAAGGAAGGCGCCTTTAAGAAAGGGCAAGCGGCTTGCTGATGAAAAGGTGCTGATTACAAAGATAAGGGTGCCAACTGACCTTTGGGATATTTCTGTTTTTAACAGGACAGGACCAAAGGGGATTGTTGCCCCGGAAACTGCCTTTTTTGTTTTTCTTGCAAGGATGCAAAGAAATATTCTTTCTGATCTAAGGGCAGCGTGGGCAAGCGAGACATTTTTTAGGAGCAGGGAATTTGAAAACTCTATAATCGGGAAAACGTTGCCCCTTTCAAAAAAGGAAGCAGATGCCATTATAGTGCGCGCAAAAGAATACGTAACGGCTGAAACCATCCCCGATGGGTATAAGCGCAGCTGCTTTTTTAATTTTCTTGAAAACTCGCTTAGCTTGCTCACATAGCGGGGCAAGCATCATTTGCCCTTTTTTGCCAAAAAGAAGCGCTTTCGGGCGCTGCTTCATTTTGCGCCTTTTGCCTTGCAAAGCCGCATAGAGCGCAAGCGCGATCCAATTACAGCGATTGATCGATCGATCACATCATGATGTGAGTGATCGTCACATCGTGATGTGAATTGCGCAGCACCGCCCGCTGTTAAGCGGGCAAGCTTCAAGCGGTGATCGCATTTCCAACGATTGATCAGATCGTCACAAGGACTTGTGAGCGATCGTCACA
>CAYYCW010000155.1:0-3205 GCA_964470435.1 uncultured Treponemataceae bacterium | reverse complement strand
GCTTTCCGCAGTTTCAGGCGTTGAAATTCCGGAAGAAGAAATTGTCTGCTAAAAGATTTCATTTTTCTCTGCAAAAACTTCTCAACCTTAGGAGCTTTGAGGAAAATCTTGCTAGAATTGAGTTAGGTCGCGCTGTTTCTGAAGTTGAGCGCGTCAACATTTCCTTGCGCGAAAATGCCGAAAAACGCCTTGCCGCTTCGTGGCCATCTTCAGAAAAGCCTCAAGGCGCGGATGCTTCGGCGGTGATGGACTTGCATAGCCTTTTTGCAGTGGAGCGTTATGCGGCGCGTCTTGACTTTGAGCGTGAAAAGCTCTTGAATGCGCTTGCTGCGGCGGAAGAAGTTGCAGACGCAAAAAGGCATGTTTACATAGAAGCTGAAAAAAAGCTTAAAAGCATTGACAGGCTTAAAGAAAAAAAACTTGAAGAGTGGCGCAAGGAAAGCCTTTACGAAGCAGATAACGAAATAGACGACATTGTAAATTCGTATAACGGGGATTAGCTCCCGCGCTAGTCGGCAGATAGATGTTAGGAAGGCGCCGCGGTTTTGATAATCGGTTAAACAGGTTGCGTAGGATTTTCATTTGCATACCATTTCCCTGTTACATCGCATAAAAGAAAATCCGCACATGCAAGCACAAGAAGGGCATAAAGCATTACTCTCTTAACTTCAAGCAATAGCCTAGCCTCTGCTAAATATCCAAAGCCTGAAAATGTATCGCTTATTTTCCTTTTGCAGCTATCATTCTTTTCCCTTAGTAAAAGCTATTGCGTTTATTATGTGGCATGCATCATGCTCATGTTAGGGTTTAGCAGCTTTTTACATAGCGCAAAAGCGCTTCTGCAATTCCTGTCTTCATGGCTATTTTCCCATTGCAATTACCAAGATTGATTCAAATTGTCATGAGTACAAGTAAATTCATTGCACTATTTTTCGCCATGAGTTCTCGCAGATAAGCCTATTCCGTATGCTCTCCAAGCCTATTGCACAACTCTAGAGCTAAAAGACACATCCCTTGACACTTAACTTCCCTGATGCTATATTTTTGTTACGATTGATAGAAACATTGCAGCAAAGGGTGAGACTTTCTTTCAAACGATAGAAGCGGATTTTAAGAAACAAGGTCATTGTATGGAGTATTTTCCTAGCCTCGATGAGGCAAAGAAAAAGGCAAATGAGGGCTACACTGTCATGCCTGTAAGCACTGAGGTGCTTTCGGACTTTTGTACGGCAGTTGAAGCTGTGCGTGTATTAAAGGCCGCCTCAGATCACGTGTTTTTACTAGAATCAGTATGCAGGGACGAAAAGTGGGGACGCTACACGTTTTTAGGCTTTGAACCCTCGCTTGGCATAACTTGCGCTGACGGCGAGATGACCGTAGACTGCGACACCTTTAGGACAGAAAGTCCCGCGGATGCTTTGCGGCAAATCTTGGCGCGCTACAAGGCCCCGCGCTTTAGCAACCTGCCCCCGTTTACAGGCGGACTTATGGGCTATTTTGCCTACGATTACGCGGGCTACGTTGACCGCGCGTTAAAGACATCCGCTCCCGACATGGAGCGCTTTAAGGACCTTGATCTAATGCTCTTTGACAAGATTATCGCCTTTGACAATTTTAGGCAAAAAATCATCCTTATTGTGAACATGAAGCTTGAGGCAAATTTAAGCGAGGAGTACCAAAAGGCTTGCGACGAACTCATCCGTCTTCGCGACCTTCTATACAATGGAATAAAAGCGAAAATTGAGCCTGGCCGCATGACGGGGGCTGTGGAGTTTCTCTTTAGCAAGGATGAGTATTGCCGCATGGTTGAGGAGGCATGGCACTATATCCGCGAGGGCGACATTTTTCAGATTGTGCTTTCAAACCGCTTGAGCGCACCCTTTGAGGGAAGCCTCTTTAACACCTACAGGATGCTGCGCGCGATTAACCCCTCGCCCTATATGTTCTATTTTAGCGGCACCGACGTTGAGGTTGCGGGAGCGTCGCCAGAAACGCTCGTTAAGCTTGAGGACGGCGCGCTGCACACTTTTCCGCTTGCGGGCACGCGGCCGCGAGGAAAAACAGAAGAAGAGGATGTCGCGCTAGAGAAGAGCCTTCTTGAAGATCCAAAAGAGCTAGCCGAGCATAATATGCTCGTTGACTTGGGCAGAAACGACTTAGGCAAGATTAGCAAGTTTGGCACAGTTCAAGTAGAAAAGCTTCGCAGCATAGAAAAGTATTCTCATGTAATGCATATAGGTTCAACTGTACGGGGCGAAATACGAGACGGCTGCGACGGCCTTGACGCCATTGGCGCGGTGCTGCCTGCGGGCACACTTTCTGGCGCACCTAAGATAAGCTCCTGCGAGCTAATCGGAAAGCTAGAAAAGAACCGTTGCGGCATTTACGGTGGGGCTATTGGCTACATTGACCTTACAGCCAATGTAGATACCTGCATTGCAACCCGCATTGCGTGGAAAAAGGGCAGGCACGTCTTTGTGCGCAGCGGCGCAGGGATTGTAGCCGACTCTGTTGCGGAAAGCGAATACGCATAATGCCTAAACAAGGTGTGCGCCGTGCTAAAGGCATTGGAAGCGGGAGCGGAGGCGGAGCTTTGATTCTTTTAATAGACAATTACGACAGCTTTTCGTGGAATCTATTCCAGCTTGCAGGCGAGATAGAGCCCGATATTCGCGTAATCCGCAATGACGAGCTTACATCCGATAAGGCGCTCGCGCTAAACCCCGACTGCGTGATTATATCGCCGGGGCTGGGACGGCCAGAGAATGCCGGCATTTGCATTGACCTGATACAAAAAAACCCGCCCAGCATTCCGTTGCTCGGCATTTGTCTTGGCCATCAGGCTATATGCGCCGCCTTCGGTGCTGTCGTAACATACGCGCGAAAGCTAATGCACGGAAAATCTTCCATCGTATGTATTGATTCTGAGTGCCCTATATTTTCAGGTTGCGGCGATGCAACGGAAGTCGCGCGCTATCACTCTCTTGCAGCCGATCCTGCTACACTCCCCGCTTGCCTTAAGGTGACGGCAAAGGCCGGTGATGGCGAGGTTATGGCTGTCATGCACGCCGAAAAGCCGATATTTGGCCTTCAGTTTCATCCTGAGTCAATTTTAACGCCACTAGGTAAAATAATGATTGCCAACTTTATAGGATTGTCGCGCTAGAGAGCTCATCCTTTTTGAGAAAATTCGGTTTAAGGAGAT
>CAYYCW010000154.1:0-3231 GCA_964470435.1 uncultured Treponemataceae bacterium | reverse complement strand
CGCATTGCAGGCGCAGTCTGCGAATGCAGAAGATGCCCGCTTGCAAGGGAGCGGACAAACGCTGTGCCTGGCGAAGGCGCGGAAAATCCGCTTGTGCTGGTTATAGGCGAAGGGCCAGGCGCCGACGAGGACAGGCTTGGCCGCCCGTTTGTAGGAAAGGCGGGCCAGCTTTTGGACAAGATGCTCAGCAGCATTTCCCTTTCAAGGGATGCAAACACCTACATTGCAAACGTTGTAAAATGCCGCCCGCCGGGTAACAGGGACCCGCTGCCGGAAGAGTCAGCCTCTTGCATGCCTTTTTTGCGCGAACAGGTAGAGGCGTTGCGACCAAAGGCTATTCTCGTTTTTGGGAGAATTGCCGCAAAAGCCCTTTTGAACACGGAAGAAGGCATAGGTCGCCTACGGGGGCGCTTTTTTGAATACTGCGGCATTCCGCTTATGCCAACCTATCATCCAAGTGCGCTTTTGCGAAACGAAAGCTTAAAGCGCCCCGCATGGGAAGACTTAAAGGCTTTCCGCGAAAGACTGCGCGCGCTTGCTCCGTATTATGAGCAAGACTTTGCCGCAGGAATTAACGCAAAATGAGCGAGGCGGGCCACCTTTGGGTTGAAATAGCCTTTAACCTTCCTTTAAGGCAAACATTTTGGTACAAGGCTCCCGCTGATGGCGCAAAGCCGCTTGCAGGAAGGCGGGTGTCAGCCCCCTTTGGACGGCGAAAGCTTATAGGCTTTATTGTCCGCGAAGAAAAGGAAAAGCCTAAAAACCTTCAACTTGACAGTGAAAAAATAAAAAGCGTTATAAGGATTATCGATAAAGAGCCCTTTTTTGGCGAGGCAGAAATTGATCTTTCCAGGTGGATGGCGTCATTTTATCTATGCTCCTTTGGAGAAGCCCTTTCTGCAATGCTTCCTTCCGCAAAGAGGGAAAAGTCTCTTGATGATGACTTCTTTCCTAAAGAAATAGGCGCTTCAAATAACCGCCATGAGCTTTCAGATGAGCAAAAAGGCGCCGTTGAAAAAATATGCGCGGCAGCTTGTTCAGGCGGCGGTAGCGGACAAGGTGGCAAGGTATTTTACTTGCGAGGCATTACAGGTTCAGGCAAGACTGAAGTCTTTTTAAGCGCCGCAGAAAGGATAATAAAGGAAGGAAGGTCAGTTATCTACCTTGTGCCTGAAATTTCCCTTACGCACCAGGTTGTAGAAGATATAACGATGCGCTTTGGAAAGAGCGCGGCAGTGCTTCATTCTGGGCTTACATCTTCGCAAAAGCTTGCGCAGTGGATGAGCATAAAAAGCGGGGACGCGCAAATTGTAGTAGGCGCAAGAAGCGCGGTCTTTGCTCCCGCCAAAAGACTCGGCCTTATTATAATTGATGAGGAGCAAGAGACAGCGTACAAGTCGGGCAACACCCCGCGCTATCACGCGAGGCAGGTGGCAATGTACCGAGCGGCGCGGGAGCACTGCGTCCTCGTTATGGGAAGTGCTACTCCTTCACTTGAAGCGTGGGCGCAAATAAGGCAAGGGCG
Organism: uncultured Treponemataceae bacterium; assembly: GCA_964470435.1. Lineage (GTDB taxonomy): Bacteria > Spirochaetota > Spirochaetia > Treponematales > Treponemataceae > Avitreponema. The sequence continues at coordinate 1,706 of CAYYCW010000154.1, read as the reverse complement.
CATCACTCCCCTTTTCCTTACAAGGCGGCTTGCGGGAGGAAAACCGCCTTCCTTTTCCATTGTGCCCCTTGCAGGGGAAGGCGGCGCTATCTCCGACGAGCTACGTTTAAGCATTATAGAAGCCAAGAAAAACGGCAGGCAAACGGTGCTTTTTCTTAACAGGAGAGGCTTTTCTCGCTTTTTTCAGTGCAAGACTTGCGGCTTTGAGCTTAAATGCAAAAATTGCTCCGTGCCGCTAACCTGGCACAGGACGCATAACAGGATGCAATGCCACTATTGCGGCTACCAAAGTGAGCCGCCGCAACTTTGCCCTAACTGCTCATCGCTTGATGTGGCGTATTTGGGTTTTGGCACGGAGTTTGTGGAAAGCGAGCTTAGATCCGCCTTCCCCGCCCTTTCAATCAGGCGCGCTGACGCTGACTCCGTAAAGGAAAAGGGCGCGCTTAAAAGGATTTTAGAGGAGTTTAGGGATAGGCGCATTGACATCCTTCTTGGCACGCAAATGATAGCAAAGGGATTGAATTTCCCTGGCGTAAGCCTTGTAGGAATAATCCTTGCAGATGCGACGCTTAGAATGCCTGACTTCCGCGCGGCGGAGCGCACCTTTTCGCTGCTTGTGCAGGCTGCAGGCCGCTCGGGGCGCTTTTTTCCTGACGGCAAGGTGCTAGTGCAAGCTTGGACGCCTAATGTGCCTGCAATCACCTACGCTATCACAGGGAACATTGAAGGCTTTTATGAGCAAGAGCTTGAGCAAAGGCGCGCCCTTGACTTTCCGCCATGCACAAGGCTTGTCCGCTTTTTGTTCCGCGGGAAAGATGCAAAGACGGTAGAAAAATGCGCAACAGAGGCGGCGCTAGTATTGCGCAAAACGTTGCCAGAAGGCATTGCCGTGCTTGGACCGGCGGAATGTCCTCTTTCAATGATTGCAGGCAATTACCGCTTTCATGTCATCTTAAAAACAAAAAGCCTAAAAACCCTCTTGTCCGCCGCTGCAGACTTTGCAGAAAACTGGCGTGGCAACCGCGGCGTTTACCTTGAAGCTGATGTAGACCCTATAAGCGTTATGTGAGGTTAGCTATTAGCATGCTGGCGTTTTGTCAGCACACTGCTGACGTTCCGTGAATAGACTGCTGATTCAATCAGTATAGGCTATACTGCGATAAAGTATAGCCTATACTGATTGCGTAAATGGGCAGCTGACGTTTTGCGGCTTCTAGCTCCTGGCAATTCTTGCGAAATGTCGCGGCTTGATTTATTCTTCTATCAAAATGGAAGAGCTGACACCTAACCGCATTATCTGCGGCGACACAATAGAGGAACTCAAAAAGCTACCCGCAAAGTGCGCCGACCTCATTTTTGCAGACCCGCCCTATTGGATGCGCACTGACGGCGTGCTCACCCGCGTGAACGGTACGGCCTACGACGGCTGCGACGACGAGTGGGACAGGCAGTTTGCATCGCTTGAAGGCTACAACGCCTTTACGAGGGCGTGGCTTTCCGAATGCAGGCGCGTGCTAAAGAATGATGGCTCGCTTTGGGTTATCGGCGGAATGCAGTGCATTTACTCGATTGGCGCAAGCCTGCAGCAGTTGGGCTTTTGGCTTATAAACGACATTATTTGGCACAAGACTAACCCCACGCCAAACTTTAGGGGCACGCGGCTTAACAACGCGCACGAGACGCTCATTTGGGCTGTAAAGGGCGAG
>CAYYCW010000153.1:0-3270 GCA_964470435.1 uncultured Treponemataceae bacterium | reverse complement strand
GGAAAGCTTATTAACAAGCTCTTGCACGTTGGTTATGCTTTCCTTGCCGCTTGAAACATCCCCTTTAAGCTCATCAAAGCTTGCTGATGCCCTTGAAACATTGACTGAAATTGAGTTTATGTTGGAAACCATCTCTTGCACCGCTGCTGCAGACTCTGTAACGGAAGAAGACTGGCTGTCAATCTTGTTACTTAGACTTTCTATTGTCTGCGCAATTTGCGTTACAGCAGTTGAGGTTTCTGTAACGGAGGCGCTTTGCTCATCGGCTTCAAGGTTAAGGCTATCAATGTCTACTGCAATCGAGGAAATGTCGTTTAAAATGGAGGATGCGCTGTCAAAAAGCACACCACCTGCAACAGACATGGAGGCAGCGCTTTCACTTACAGTTCCTATCATAGAGCCAATGGAGTCTACAAAGCTATTCACACTTTCCCCAATGGCGGCAATCTCGTCATTCCCTCTAACTGCAACCTGCGCGGTCAAGTCCCAGTCGTTGGAAATTCTGCTCATTATGCTGTCCATGTTGTTGAGGGAAAATCGCATCACCTTCGTGGTAATATTTATGCCTATAAGAATGGCAAAGGTCATTGCGAAAAAAAGAACCATGGCGACAACAAGCATAGTTCGCGAAGTCTGAAGCATTATGCTCCTATCAGTGGCAAGGCAAGCTGTAAGCGGAGTGCCTTCAATTTTTGATGCCGTGATAAAATGCGTCTTGCCGTGCATTGGCGCGGTAATCACGTCGCTCGAAGACAAGGCTGCGTTAAAGGCTGAAACATAGTCGGCATCAAGCGAATCAATATGGACTTCCTCAGTTAAGTCTGCAAAGACATCTCTGTAGGCACCATAATCCTCATTAAACTTTAGCTCAGAGACAACTTGCCCGCCATCGGAGATAAGGAAAAGGTGCGCGTCAGAGCCAAACCTGTCCATAAGATCAACGGTAAGCCCAGCATAGACCCTTGAAAGCTCTTCTGAAGTTTGCGACACGGTAATAGCGCCAGCAACTTGGCCGTTGTGTATTACGGTGGCTCTTGTTGTAAATTGCTTTTCTGAAAGCCCGCGCGGAATGTAAGGCTCAGTAATCTGAGTTTTAAACTCGCCGCGCGTGTTGTCGGTAATAAGCTCGCGAAAATACTCCCGATCAGTAACCACAACGGGCTCAGAGTTGGGGTCGTCATCATTTGCGCTTCGCCTCCCTCCCAGCCACGGGTTACCACCTATACCTGTGTCGTAAGCGTCATAGAAATACCCGTCCAAGTCCAAAAAGGATATTCTGTTAATTGTATCTTTTGCCCGAATAATCTTGGTAAACAGCTGCCCTGCTCCATTTTCGCCAAGCCATTCTAGCATCGCGTCGCCCTGCATAATTGCAAGGTAGATCGTCGCGTCCATCGCGTCGCCAAAAAAGGAAGAAAGGTTTGCAGCCATACCTGACGTGTATTCTTCCATTAAATTAATTGTCTTTTCCCTGTCGGAGGCTCGGCCTATAAGTGTAATTGCAATTATGCCAACCCACATGGGAATGAGCGCGGCAAAGGCTGTGGCTATGAGCCTTGTTCGAATTTTCATGTCTACGAGTCTCCTTATATCTTATAATCGGAAAATGTCATATATAGCCAAATAGCATGAATATTCAGCAGTTATGCAAACAGCGGGTTAGAGCTGATTGGGAGCTAGTGCTAACGGCTAAATACTACTTGTCTTACCCCATACGTCTCAGTTCTAAATTCTAATTTCTTAATTCACAACGGCAGCCTAGCCTTCTTGTACTCTGATGCTGCAAGCGTCCTAAAGCACACATTTTCAAGGTTCTTAGGCGCAAGTGCGTGTTCTTCCCAAATAGACCACGAGGCAAACAAAAGCCGTAGTATATGCTCCGCCGACTCCTTTGTAAACCACATCTCGCCTTCCCATTCGTGCACTTGCAAAAAGGCGGAAATTTCATCAGAAGCAAAAAGCCCTGAAAAAACACTCCGCTCTGTAAGCTTCTTTCCTATAAAAGGATAAAGTATTTTAAGCGTGTAGAAAGCGTGCCCAGTCTCATGGGCAGATGCTCCCTGTTCTGTAAGAATGTCGCTTATCTTTCGGTCTAGTGTCCATAAGTTGAGCAATCCATCCTTGCCAAAAAGCGCCTCCGTGGAAAGCTTATTGCAGAATAGCGCCTTAATCGGCATAAGCAGGACAGCGCCTGCAAAAACTTCAGGGTGAACACCCTCGCGGATAACGCTTGCTGGGCTAACAAAAAGGCGGCTTAAGCCTTCGGCAAAAGCGCACCACGCGGCTTCGGTGTCGTGCGGCAAAGCGGTCTGCGGGCTACTCCCCGTGCCTAGCAGCTTGCCTATTTCTGGAATTGTTGCCGCCTTGTAGTTTCCGTAAACGTATTCCGCTATTCTTTCATAGAAAGCTGTTACCAGCTTTTTAAGCGAAAGAATGAACTTGCCTTCTTCTGTATAAGCGGGGAGAATAAACGCTTTGCGGGCACTGCTGAATAGCCCCAAGCACGATCGGGCGAGTTTCCGCAACTTAAATGAAAAACTGCCCGGCAGCGCGCGTGAATAATATGCGGAAAAGTCCTTGCCCGTAGTAAGAAGGCGTCTCACATCCGCAAAGTAGGACGCAGTAAGAACAGCCTCAAGCGCCTGGTAAAGGCCTTTAAGGAAGATATTCTGCAAGCCCATAAAGATGTCGGCAATGCCACGCCCGTTAAGCTCATTGCAGAGTTCGCGGTAAATACCGTCAGGGTCGTCAGCCTCATAGATGTTCATGAATGCTTGAGCCTGAAAGCCATCAAGGGCGGCAAAAAGGCCTCTTTCCGCCAAGTCGCACACAGGACGCAGGTACCATAGCCCGGAGCGGATGTCCTGTAGAACGCAATAGCGACCGTCGCGAACAGTAAGACCTAAGCCCTCGCTAAGCGTCCGCTGCATCAGCCGCTTTGAGCCGTCCGCCTCCTTTACAGCGTATGCCGCCGACATACGTATCCAACCCGCCGCGCGGTCATACTTATTGTTATAAAGAATTAGCGCCCGCTCCTCTCCCATTCGGTTAGACCAAGCAAAGACGTTTTCGTTTACGCCGCCACCATCCGAGTAAAAGTCATACAGCAAAAAGTTTTCAACGCCTGCAAAAAGCCAGCGCTTTTTCATCAGCGGAAAAATCTCTCTGCGATGCCTTTCCAGCAGCCACCCGTCAGGCTTTTCATCGCGGTAGGCTCGGCGGTATTCCATGCCGTATTTTTCTTCAAAGCCCTCAAGCTGCCCGTGCCCA
>CAYYCW010000152.1:0-3270 GCA_964470435.1 uncultured Treponemataceae bacterium | reverse complement strand
CATTCGTTATTCTGTTGTAACCGCACTACGGAGTTAAACTGAATAAGCAGCGCTTATAACCGTGTTATTTTGCCCGGAAGTTCTTGAAAAAGAGCTTCCGTTTTTTTTTGTTCTCAAGGTTGTTGGGGAACAATATTTTGAAATTTTTTTAACATAAGGAGTAATTAAAATGGTTAATTATAAGTTTGAAACATTGCAGCTTCATGCAGGGCAGGAGCAAGCAGACCCCGCTACAGACGCTAGGGCAGTGCCCATATACCAGACAGCGTCTTATGTCTTTCACAATGCGGCGCACGCTGCTGCTAGGTTTAACCTAACAGACGCCGGAAATATTTACGGTAGGCTTACAAACCCAACGCAGGAGGTATTGGAAAAGCGCATAGCTTCCCTTGAAGGAGGTGCCGCCGCGCTTGCCCTTGCGTCGGGAGCGTCTGCAATAACATACGCTATTCAAGCGCTTGCAGGGCAGGGGGAACACATTGTATCTCAAAAGACAATATACGGTGGCACGTACAATCTATTGTCTAACACCCTGCCGCGCTATGGCATTTCAACCACCTTTGTGGACGCGCATAACCTAACCGAGCTTGAAAGCGCAATCCGAGAAAACACAAGGGCTGTTTTTCTTGAAACGCTTGGCAATCCTAATAGCGATATCCCAGATATTGACGCTATAGCGGCAATAGCGCACAAGCACTCTATTCCTCTTGTAATTGACAACACATTCGCAACGCCTTATCTGGTTCGCCCTATTGAGCACGGTGCAGACATTGTCCTGCATTCCGCTACAAAGTTTATAGGCGGGCATGGTACAACATTGGGTGGTATAATTGTAGAGTCAGGCAAGTTTGACTGGAAGACAAGCGGCAAGTTCCCGCAAATATCGGGACCCAACCCCAGCTACCATGGCGTATCTTTTGCAGACGCGGTAGGGCCTGCAGCCTTTGTAACCTACATTCGCGCAATTCTGCTAAGGGATACAGGGGCCGCCATTTCCCCGTTTAACGCCTTTTTGCTTTTGCAGGGGGCGGAAACACTCTCTTTAAGGATAGAGCGCCATGTAGAAAACACAAGGAAGGTTGTAGAATACTTAAGCCGTCATCCTGCGGTGGAAAAGGTAAATCATCCTTCACTGGCCGATCATCCTAACCATGCCCTTTACAAAAAGTACTTTCCGCGCGGTGGCGGCACTATATTCACCTTTGAAATCAAGGGCGGAAAGGATAAAGCATGGAAGTTTATAGATGGCCTAAAGCTCTTTTCGCTTTTGGCAAATGTTGCAGACGTCAAGTCCCTTGTCATTCACCCTGCAACAACAACTCATTCTCAGCTTTCCGAAGAAGAGCTCGCTGACCTAGGTATAAAGCCCAACACGGTTCGGCTTTCTGTCGGCACAGAGCACATTGACGATATTCTTTCGGACTTGCAAAATGGGTTTAACGCAATATCAAATTAAAAGGAGCAATAAAGATGAGCAATATTTATAAGTCATCAGATGAGCTTATTGGCAAAACGCCAATTTTAGAGCTTTCTAGAATAGAAAAGCATTTTAGCCTGAGGGCGCGCGTTCTTGCAAAGCTTGAAGCTTTTAACCCGGCAGGCTCTGTTAAAGACCGCATCGCAAAGGCGATGATTGACGATGCAGAGCGAGCGGGCAAGCTTACCAAGGGCTCTGTAATTATTGAGCCAACGTCGGGGAACACAGGCGTGGGCTTGGCTAGCATTGCTGCTGCTAGAGGCTATAGGCTAATTATTGTAATGCCTGAAACCATGTCCATTGAAAGGCGAAAGATTATGAAAGCCTTTGGCGCAGAGCTGGTCCTTACAGAAGGCGCTAAAGGAATGAAGGGGGCAGTAGCTAGGGCAGAGGAGCTAGTTGCCGAAACACCTAATAGTTTTTCGCCCGGCCAGTTTTCAAATCCTGCAAATCCGCAAATTCACAGGGAAACAACAGGCCCTGAAATCTGGAACGACACAGATGGCGAAGTTGACATCTTTGTAGCGGGCGTTGGCACAGGAGGCACAATAACGGGGACAGGCGAATACCTTAAAGGTAAAAAGCCTGGCATTAAGGTAGTTGCTGTAGAGCCTGCAGCATCCCCTGTGCTTTCCAAGGGCACAGCCGGTAGCCACAAGATACAAGGCATAGGTGCGGGCTTTGTTCCGGCAATACTCAACACCAGCATTTATGACGAGGTTATAGCTGTAAAGGATGAGGATGCCTTTGCCACAGCCAGGCTAATTGCGGAGCATGAAGGCATGCTTGCAGGCATTTCTTCAGGGGCAGCGCTTTGGGCAGCCTTGCAAGTTGCGCAAAGGCCTGAAAGCGAAGGAAAAACAATAGCTGTAATATTGCCTGACACAGGCGAGCGCTACCTTTCAACGGCCCTTTTTGAGTAAAGCAAAAGAGGGGAGCAATCCCCTCCCTTTTAAGGCTTTTTAAGAGGCTTCGCAAGCCTTGTTCCTTATGTTCATCTTTACGCAGAGCATGGCGTAGCCTGAGGTTAAGTCTTCGCGCTGCAGTGCAACATGGCTTGGCACTTTTAGGCGCGCGCTGCTAAAATTCCAAATTGCCTCTATTCCAGCTTCTATAATCGCATCTGCAGCATCTTGCGCCTCATCATGGGGCACAGTAAGAATGGCAATCTTTGCTTGCAATCGTTCAATCTGTGTTTTAGCGCTTTCAAGTGGTAACACAGGAATTCCGTGTATTTCCCCGCCTGCCTTTTTGGGGTCAATGTCGAACGCTGCGCAAATGCTAAGCCCGTGCTTTTTAAAGCTGGAGTATCCTGCAAGCGCAGTACCAAGGTTCCCCGCGCCTACAATAACCGCCTTGCGCATTTCATCCCAACCCAAAAAGCGCTCAATGGCTGTTATAAGCTCCGCTGCAGGATAGCCCTTTTTGGGCTTTCCAACAATGCCCGTTATTGCAAGATCCTTTCGCACTTGAATAGGGGCAAGCCCAAGCTCCCAGGCTATCGTTGTGCCCGATATGTAGTCAAGATTTTCATTTGCAATCTGTCGGATTATTTGCAAATATAAAGGAAGCCTTTTAATTGAAGGAGTTGCTGCAATTTTTTCTTTTACCATTGTATTCTCCCCAAAGGCATTTGCCTGCAAGATAAAATATAAAAAGCTAGGATAGCATAAACTTCACCTTAAAATCAAGGGCAAGCAGGGGGATCTAGCCAATAGCCCTTAGCGTATGTGGTAAAGCAATAAACACTCGCTTTGAGCATTCTGCTTGCCTTTCCCCTAAAAGCTAAAAGC
>CAYYCW010000151.1:0-3270 GCA_964470435.1 uncultured Treponemataceae bacterium | reverse complement strand
TGATGATTGAGCACAACCTTGACGTAATCTTGCAGGCTGACTGGATTATCGACTTAGGGCCTGAAGGCGGCGTGAATGGCGGCCAAATTGTAGCGGAGGGCGCGCCGGAACAAATAGCTGAATGCGCAGCTTCTTATACAGGCAAGTACATAAAAGGCATCTTAGCGTTAAACGCTACATGAAGCTCACCCGCCACCTTAGCCTTGCAGGCTTTTTTCTTACACTTCTTTTTTTGTCAAGCGCGTCCCTTGCAGCAGCAAACCGCAAAATAACTATTGAATCTGCGCGATCTGTAGAAAGCGAAAAGACAACAGATGAACTTACAGGCGATGAAAAAACCGTAGTTGTTCTTAGGGGCAACGTGATTATAGTTATAGAAGAAGACGGCGACACATCGCGTATTTCCGCAGACGAAGTAATTTACGACCGCGCCCGTGAAATGATGGAAGCGCGCGGCAATGTGCGCTATGAAAGCTCTGCTTCAGGCTCTTCTAAAGAAACATTTTCTGGCGAGGCAATGCTTTTTAACGTAACAAAGCAGCAAGGCGTTTTCCTTGACGGCACGTTCGCTCGTGAATCTGACGATAAAGACGCTGACGCTGTAAAGATAGATACCGAAGTCGCCGCCCGCGATTCTGGCACAACAATTGCCTTTAAGCGCGGAACGCTTACCACCTGCGATGATGAGGAGCCGCACTGGCATATTAAGGCATCACGCATATGGATGCTTCCAGGCGGCGAACTTGGCCTTTTAAACGGTGTGCTTTATGTCGGGCCTCTTCCTATTTTCTATATTCCTTTTTTCTATTTTCCTGGCGATGAAATGGTTTTTCACCCTGTATTTGGATACAGGAACAGGCAGGGCTACTTTGTCCAAACAACAACGTATATTTATGGAAGAAAGCCGCTTGCCGACACATCAAGCAATAGCTTTTCAGGGTTTACAGGTGGCAGCGACACGCTAAAAAAGCAAGTGCGCGAAGGCCTTTTTTTGCGGAATACCGCAGAAGATGATGACAGCAAAAGCACGGACTACCTTAAAATTAAGCTTGATGCCTATTCAGGGCTTGGCGTTCTTGCAGGCGTTGACGGCTCCTTTAAGCCGAAAAATGAATGGGTTGACTCCCTTTCGTTTTACACTGATGTGGGCTTTTCGCGCACACTTTTTTTGCGCTCATCATCTTCAAGCTCTTACACGCCGTTTGACACAGACGGCACAACAAATAGGGATTCAGGATGGTTTTGGGGCGTTGAGCTTCCATTCCGCTATAGGGGAAATTTTTCTTACAGCATGTCAAAAAAGCCGTTTTCTTTAAGCGTTACTATGCCCTTTATTTCTGACCCCTACTTTAAGCAAGACTTTACAGACCGCTCAGAAGACTTAAACTGGATTGAGTTCATTACGAACCAAAGCGATCTTGCCCAAGGTGATGACAGCATAACAACGGAAACTTCATACACATGGAGCATTTACGGCTCTGTAACGCCTGATGTTTCCTTCCTAAACCCTTGGATAACAACGCTTTCAATTTCTTCTGTTTCAAACTATGTCTCGTTTGCCTCAAAAACCAATGGTTCGCTTTCAGGCAACGCCGCAACATACTCGCCTGAGCGCCGCTTTTTTTACCCCGAATACATAAAGCCTTCCATTACGTTTAAGGCGGCGGGAACCCTTCTTGCGTCTGAAACAAAATTTAGCTCTAAGGGAAGCAGCAAAAAAGAGGATGCGCCTGACCTAAGCCGCCTTAAAAATCCATTCGAGCCCGAAAAGAAAAAGGCTTCAGATGAAGAAGAAGGCGAAGGCGATTCTGAAGGCGAAGAAGTAGAACAAGAAGAAACTACAGAGCCTGGCGTTGCACAACGTCTTGAAGACGCAGGCTATGAGTTTGAAACCACGCTAGAAGAACTTCTTGAAACGCGCGAAGAAGACGAAGGAGATGAAGAATACTCCATTATAGACCTTTCACGCCTTCGCGCGGCGGGCGAGGAAATGACAGCGGAAGAGCTTGCTATGCTGCAAGCGGCAGGCGAGGAGATGACAGCGCGCGAGCTAGGCGTTATAGGAAGCGCAGGCGTTTCCCTTACAGATGAAGAAATCGAAGAAATAGAAGCTGAAGTAGAAGAAGCCTTTTCAAGCATAGAAACCTCTGTGGAGGTTTCTACCGCGCCTTCTGCAACTGCAAAGCCTGTAGACCGCCTTATCCCTTCCTTTTCTTCAAAGAAAAGCGTTGCATCGCGCGCGCTTTCTTCAGGCGCTGGCGACATTTCCTATTCCCTTGACTGGGAGTTTACCCCTTCCTTTGCCTTTGAAGGAACTTTTAACACATCTGCTTGGGATTCTCCTTCTGACGTGTCGATTGAAGACTTTTCATCGCTCTTTTATCAGATTAAAACACCTTTGAGCTTGCAAGGTGAGTTTTCCTACGACAATGACTTTATTAAAATTTCTTCTGACCTTAACTTTACAAACACTATCCAAGATCACTTTTATCTTTCAGAAAGCGTTTACCCCACAGGCGGCTCAAGCCGTGAAAACGTTCTTTTAACTGACCTCACAAACAGCGTTTTTGCGCTAGAACTTGACAACGAAGTAAGCATTCGCCCGTTCAAAAACCACAAACTATTTAGCCCTGTAGAGCTTACTTGGGAATTTACGGCAGACCTTGTGCACCAAGAGTTTACCGGTACGGACTCTAGCAATCCTGAATGGACAGTAAGCGCTATCAAGTGGGATGAGGACTACGTTGACACGCATAGCCTTACCGCGGTGGTAGGCGTTGATGCCTTTGGCCATGAGGAAACCCTTTCGTTTACAACAGACCTTAGCCCTCTTTTGCAAGCCTACGAAGGTGAGCTGGACCTTTCCTGGTTTTTTGGTTCTTTCAACATGAATGGCAAGTATTTTCAAGAAGAAAGCGCTGACGGCGGCACAGAGTGGGAATGGGACCCTGTGGAGCTTTCCCTTGAACTCGAACTGCCGCTTGACATTACCTTTACCACTGCATACGAGCACGACTTTAACGAAAATGAGCCTTCAACTCTTTCCTTTAAGCTTTCGCACGACAGGTTTTCAGCATACTACACTATGAATAACGCTATTCAGTACACGCTTGAAGAAGGAACGGGCTGGGTTGCAAAGGGCACAGAGCCAGAATTTAAGCCCTATTCGCTTGGGGCTTCTTTTTCTAACACGTCAAAGCCCTTTGAGTTCAAGTTTTGGAAAAACCGCATTGCAATAAGTATAGGAATTGACACAAGCCTTGAGTTCAA
>CAYYCW010000150.1:0-3458 GCA_964470435.1 uncultured Treponemataceae bacterium | reverse complement strand
CAGAATATCGTATAAGGGTTAGCACCACGTACCTAGCTTCTGGCAAGTCCAGAAGTGAGCCTCTTGTAGGCGAAAGCGAGATTGTTACGGTAGCAAGCTAATAGCTGCCAGCTGCGGGGCTTCCATTGTTGGGGCCCCGCTTTTTTTATTTAGCTCTTAGCTCTGCTTAGCACTGAGCACTGAGCACGCAGCACAGAATAAAAAAACGGCAGTTTTTGCTGATTTTTTGGTAAAAAGCTACTAGCCAGAATCTTATGGGGTAAAGCAAGGAGCTCTCGCTTTAATGTCGCTACATGCCCTCCTTCGGTGCCACAAACTAAAAGCTAACGTATTTTGCAATTTTCAAACTAGGGCAATTTATGCCAAACTATTGTTGTGCTCACATTACCTTATAGTATTGTTTTAATTTTAGTGATGATGGCTCTTTTTATCTTTGCGTTTAAGATTTTTAGCCCCTTGTTCGCGTTTTCAAGAAAAAAAAGGCTAAAGCGCTCAAAAAACGTGTTCTCCCCTTCTAGCTGTCCCTTGTGCTCCTCTGTGCTCAGGAAAGGTGAAAGGATAAGGTCAGCGGTTTTTCCAGGCTCTAGCGACAGACTCTGCCATGTTTTTGGTTGTCCGCACTGCCTTTTGCCTGGCAGCGCGGCTAGCGCAAGGCGCGAATGCCCTGTTTGCAAAAAGGAGTTGGCGGCGGATAAATACCTTATAGCGCGCATTTTTAAATATCCCGCAAAAAAAAGCCATGTCCACATTCTAGGCTGCGTTCACTGCCGCTTGGGGTAAAGATGTCGAAGGCTTTTCTTTGCAGTGAATTAAAATTGGCGCTTTCAATGCCGATAGTATACAATAACGGATAGCTTATGAACACTTTTATAAGAAAACGCTCTTTTCCTTGCCGCTTTTTGCTTGTCGTGGCGCTTTTTTCCTTGTGCGCGCAAGGGCTTTTTGCCCAAGCTTTTTCCCTTAAAGAATTTGAGTTTGAACTAAGAGGTTTTGAATCTGAAGACGGCGTTCTTGGGGTTGAAGGAACGCTTAAAACAGGGGCGGTTGCCTCTTTTGGAAGACATTTTAATCTTTCTGCAGGCGTTGAGCTATCTTCTTCTAATGTGCTGGGTCTTTTTCACCCTAACGAGGACGAGCGCATAATTGCAGACTTTGAAGTTACATCTCTAGCTTTTGAGTTTCCCTTCTACAACGGATGGAGTCTAACTCCTGTAGTTTTTATGGGCACATACACAGATGTGGCTTCAAGCGACTTTTTGCTAGAAACACTTAAAGTAAAAATGCAAGTTCCAGAGTTTTTGCGCTATGGGACACTTTCTGTTTTTTCCAATGAAACGTATACGCAGGGCTTGGCTGCAGGCTTTGCCTGGCGCGCCGAAGTATTCCCCATTGCTGCTGCTGCCTATGCTGGATGGAATGGCAGCGCTGAAACGCCTGCCTTTAACGTTTACGCGCAAACATCTGGCTCGTGGCGTGGCCTTTCTTGGAATGTGTTTGCAGTTTTGGGAAATGGAAAGGAAGACAGCATTGCAAACCTTTCAACAGATGATTTGTACATGACAGCCGGGCTTTCTGCCCTTGCGATAAGCGAAAGGAATTTTTCCATATATATGCAAGCAAAGATGCTTCCGCTTAATCTTAGCTCTCCAACCAATTTGGAAAGCAGATTTCACCTTTTGTTTGAGCCGCGCTACACAGGAAGATTTTTTGCAACATCTGCAGCGTTCTTTATTTCTCCCGTTATGCAAGAAAAAGACATTCCCTTTCTTGACTTGGAAGAAGGAGTTTTGTATGCGGGAACAAATCTAATGCTTGAAGGTATTTTTCCTACTGTTAAAAGAAAAAGTACAGGGCTTAACTTTACACTCCTTGTAGACACAAGCACAATGAATGATAGCTATTCAAGCTGGCAGGACATCATGAGGATTTGCGTAAGCCCGTTCTTTAAGATGGATTTGGATATTTTTACCCTTACAGTTAGCGCCTTTCTTAACATTAACCGCATTACTTCCCCCCTTTCAGCGGGTGAAATCAATCTTCATATAGAAGCGGCACTTTAATTATCAAGGCTTAAAAATATGAAAGAAAAAACCGCTATGCTTTATGTTTCAAAAAAGAATAAGAAAGCGCTTTTTTTAGTAGCCTTTGCTGCGGCGTTTTTTCTTTTTGTTCCCACAGAGGCTGTTGCCTTGGAGTTTTCAATTGCAGGCGGGGTTGGAAACGCAGGCTATGACTCAGAAGGAAACATTCCTCACTCTATTTTGCCGAATGTTTCTTTAGGAATAAGCGGGGAAATGCGCAATTTGTTTATTGCAAACCTTGTTATAGAACATGACACGGTTTTTGGAAGAAAGATTGTAGCGGATGCAACCTATGACGTGGGCTTTTTTAAGCTAACGGCAGGTCCTGTTTTTGGCTTTTTTAACGGGTCTGATGGCTTGATGCCAAGCGGTGATCTATTACAGCCTGGCTTAAGGCTTGGAGTTTCGCTTTTTCTCTGGGACAGAATACTATTTGACGCTTCCTCTGACTTTTTATTTCAGATTGATCAAAACGCGTATTCTAAGTTTTATCCTTCACAATCTAGGGTAGCCCTTGGCTTTGCATTCCCTTCAGTGGTTTTTTCTTTAGAAATAAACCAAAAAAGCGCTGTTGTTTCTGGGGATAGCGGCTATTCACAAACGCGCACAGACTACGGGCTTTACACGCGCGTCTTTGACAAGCAGTCCCCTTTAAGAATTAGCTTGAATGCTATTTACAGGTTCCTTGACTTTACCTCGGGTCAAAACACGGAGGTGGACACATCAGTTCAAGCTATTGTGCTTGGAGGAGGGGTGGATCTGCGTATTAAAATGGTAGAAATCTTTGTGAATGGCGAGGTAAGCGCCTACGCGTTCACCGACAATGGCGACAACCCCTTTATGTTCAACGCAATAGCGGGAGTAAGAATTAATACAAGGTAAGGATAGCTGATTAAGTCTTAGCCATTAGCTTGAGGATAAAGTAGGCGGCGGGGCTTAGCACGCGAGGGCTGCCGGCTTGTGCTCTCCAAGCTCCAAATCACCGCCTAGCAAAGAATCGCTCTAAAATTTCCTTTATGTAGTGATAGCGTCTAGCATACGTGTTGTCCACACGAATAAGGAGCAGCCTGTGTTCGCGGCATATTGCATCCTTTTGCCTGTCCCGTCGCTTTACAATTTCGCTTTCGTAGTGCTCCTTGCCGTCAAGCTCTATTGCAAGAATTGGAATTTCGCGCCTACTTGCGCCGCGCTCAAAAATTACAAAGTCAAAGCGCCCCTTAAAGAACAAGTCAGGCTCTGCGTTGCCGTATTCAAAGACTGCGCTTATCGGCACTTCCTTGCGCAAGCTGCACTTGCCCGCCCGCGTTAGCACGTTGTCAAGGGCGTGGCCCAACGTTTGCAAGAATTCCTCTTCCGTTTCCGTGCTAAAGGGCTTTA
>CAYYCW010000149.1:0-3468 GCA_964470435.1 uncultured Treponemataceae bacterium | reverse complement strand
GACTGTAAATCTGTTGGCTCCGCCTTCCAAGGTTCGAATCCTTGTCTCCCCAAAAGCCTCTTTAGCTAAAAGCAGCTGAAAGAGGCTTTTTTGTTCTGCTTAGGCTTTTGCCTTAAAAGCTTTTTGCGCCCGCGCTTATAAGCATTTGCGCTATATCAGAATTGTTGTACCAAAGCGCCGTGCTTAAAGGCGTTTCCCCAAAGTTATTCCATAGATTAACATCCGCTCCTGCATCAATTAGGGCGCGCGCGGCAGCTGTATTTCCCTCCCTTGCGGCATAGAGCAGGGCGGTGCTTCCTTCGCTGTTCCATGCGTTAAGGTTAGCGCCTGCCTTAATTAGGGCGAGCACAGCATCCGCGTTGCCGCGCTCTGCTGCCTTGATTAAAGGCGTTTCTCCCATGGAGTTTCGCGCGTTGGCGTTAGCGCCTTTGGAAAGCGCGTCTATCACAGCAGCAGCGTCTCCTTTCTGCGATGCGCGAAATAAGGCAAGATCGGCGTCCGACTCCGCAAAGAGCGGAGGCGTTAAAAGAAGAAAGAGGGCGGCAAGGCGCAAGATGATTTTTTGCATTTGATTACCTTTTACGAATAGTCTCTTATAGAAAAGCATCTTAGCGCTTAAAGCTTTTCAGCTTCTATTTTCCAGGAAGGGCCGCTGTAAACATTGTATTTTTGTGAAAAGTTCCCCATGTTGACGGCAAGGGCTAAGTTAAGCTCCGAGTTAAAATACGCCAGGTTTTCCCCTTCCGCGACATCTCCAAATGTGTTTACAAGCTTTACAGCGCCCGCCCACACGAGGGCATCTTCATTATATATGCTGATATTTAGCATATCCCCTATTTGAACGCCGTTTTCAAACATTAGCTTTCTAGGCAGGGACGACCAGACGTTGCCATACTGAATGTCCAGCACAGGAATGTTGGCGCTAAATTTGCCACCTTCAAAGCTAGGCTTTTCATAGGCTATTTTCATCACACTTGTGCCTAAAGACCTTCCGACATCTTCAAAGGAAATTTGGCCTGAAGCAAGCCTTGCAGCTGTATAGGCATATAAATCCCGCCCGTAAAATGTGTAGGATTCTTCGGAATTTGCAAGTCGGTTTGCAGCCTCATCTATTTCACGCACTTCACTTACGCCAAGGCTTTCTGCAACAAAGGTTAAAACGCCGTTGTCCGGTGTTACAAAATACTGATCGTTGTGCGTGCGCATTACAACAGATCTTCTTTCAGTACCCACGCCGGGGTCTACAACAATAACAAATACTGTGCCTTGCGGCCAATATCTTGCTGTTTGGTCTATGCGAAAGGCAGCTTCCCAAATATTGTAAGGCGGAATTTCATGCGTAAGATCGTAGATCTTCAAGTCCTTGTCCACGCTCAAGGCTACCCCGTACATGCTTGCAACGGCATTGTCTTGACTTCCAAAGTCAGTTTGAATGGCAATAATGCCAGCGCCGCCTCCTTTGCCTGCACAAGATACTGCAAGCAATGCTAGGGCTAAAACTGCATAACGCTTCATAACATCTCCTTAAATAAATTTTGAACGTTGATTTACCAGCCTAGCAAGTCCTTTAGACGCAAGTAGATATGTTCAGCATTGGTGTCAGGAATAACGTGAGCCCAGCCTGTAGGACTGGGTTCGCTATCTATTATCTTACCGCTTGAATCGTACTTGTAATAGGCGAGCCTTCTGAAAATTCTGTCAGAAAAATCAAATTCAAGCAAATCATTATCAAAAGATCCATCTGGATATACTATCTTTACCCACACAGATACGGTGCTGCTATAGCTTTTTGCTTGCATGGAGTCGCGGTCAATAAAATAGACCCCTCCATCATTGTCTTCCCGAACATTAACCCAATCCGCGGCGCTTGCGGGCTGCGCGGCTGCTACTAATAGAAGAAAAAGCACTGCAGGAAAACGTGTCATTAGCTTTTGCAAAAGCTCCTCCTTAAATAAACTTTGAGCATTGATCTACCGACCTAGCAAGTTCTTTAAGTACAAATAAATACCCTCTGCTATGCTGTCAGGGATAATGTACTCATTTCCAGATGGATTGGTATTGCTGTTTGTTTGCATTCCATAGGAGTCATACCTGTGAATAGCAAGCGTTCTGCGTGTCCTCTTGGAAAAGTCAAATTGATACAAGGTTAGTCTATAGGATTTATCGGGGTACACTGTTCTTACCCATGCAGACACTTCATCGCCATTACTTTCAGCTTGTATGGAGTCGCGGTCAATAAAATAAGTCCACCCTTCCACATCTTCTGTAACTTGCACCCAGTCCGCGGCGCTTGCAGGCTGAGCAGCTACAATTAACAGAAGAAAAAGCGCTGCGGGAAAGCGCGTGATTAGCTTTTGCATAAATGCCTCCTTATAAAGGGTTTGCGCTCGCTTTAGTGTACCATCAGGGCGAGGCGCTGGCAAGGGTTGCTTTATGCTATTTGCAAAAGCGAAAAATACACCATATAATGGCCTAAACGCGTTTGGTTAAAGGAACCAATGAATGAGTATTCAGAATAGCGAAGAAGATATGAATAGTGGCAATAACAGAAAAATTCTGGGTGGGGTTACGTTTCTAGTTATTGCGGGTTCTGTAGTTATAACCGCCTTGATTTTTGGGTAAACTACAAATCTTATGCTGCTTCTAATGCTGGCGTTACTAATTAAAAGAAAGTAAATAATGTGGAGCTCGACTGTGGAAACTCCTGACAACATTTTAGAAGTAAATGACCTTGCTAAGCGCTTTAACCTTGAAGCAGGCTTTTTCTCTTCCTTTGGTAAGTTTGTCTACGCGGTAAACGGAATTTCTTTTGCCGTAAAAAGAAACTCCGCGCTTGGTCTTGTAGGAGAATCCGGCTGCGGAAAGACGAGCACGGCGCGCCTTCTTGTGCGGATGTACGAGAGCGACAGCGGAAACGCGGTCTTTACAAGCGGCGGGGAAAAG
Organism: uncultured Treponemataceae bacterium; assembly: GCA_964470435.1. Lineage (GTDB taxonomy): Bacteria > Spirochaetota > Spirochaetia > Treponematales > Treponemataceae > Avitreponema. The sequence continues at coordinate 525 of CAYYCW010000149.1, read as the reverse complement.
CTGGACGTTTTTTCGCTAAAAGGCGCCGCCCTTAAAGAGTATAGGCGAAAGGTTAAGTACGTATTCCAGGACCCCGCGCGCTCCCTGAACTCGCGCATGAGCGTATACAGGATTTTAACCGACGGCTGGCGGCATTCCGCTATTTGGCCGGGTGAAAAAAAGGCGCGCGAGGCAGCGGCTTCCATTATGGAAGAAGTAGGGCTTTCAGCAAGCGACCTTGAAAGGCGGCCGGGCGACTTTTCGGGCGGGCAGAGGCAGCGCATTTCTATAGCGCGAGGCCTTTTGATGGAGCCAGAACTTTTAATCTGCGACGAGGTTATCTCTGCGCTTGACGTTTCAATACAGGGGCAAATACTCAACTTGCTCCTTGACTTGCGAAAGGCGCGCAATCTTTCGTTTATCTTTATTGCGCACGACTTGCGCGCCTCTTGTTTTTTTTGCGACAGGATTGCCGTAATGTACCGCGGCGAAATTATGGAAGAAGCCGATGCCGCCGACTTGTATTTGACTGCGGCGCACCCCTAC
>CAYYCW010000148.1:0-3511 GCA_964470435.1 uncultured Treponemataceae bacterium | reverse complement strand
TCTCTTGGTGAATGACGACAAAGCGGCTATCCTTTGCGGCCCACTCGTCAAGGATGGCCCCGCAAGCGTCGGGCGAGCCATCGTCCACGCAAATGCACTCCCACTCCTTTAACGTCTGCGCCTGGATTGAAACGAGGCAGCGGGGAAGGTAGGCTTCCACATTATAAACGGGCACAATGATGGAAACCTGCGGGGCTGTTCTTTCTGGCATGAGGGGCTCCTGCTGGGCTAAGGATGCGCCAAGTTTAGCGCAAAGAGAGCGGCTCGTCCACTTGCCGCTCCCTAGTTATCTGGCAACTAAGATCAAAACTCATTTCCCTTAAAGAGCGGAATGCCTGCAAAGCCCTTGCGCAAATCCTCGTCTGTGGGGATAAAGTCTTCCATCTTGCCATCGTTGTAGGCTTGATACGCCGTAAGGTCAAAGTAGCCGGTGCCCGTAAGCCCAAAAAGGATTGTTTTTGCCTCCCCCGTCTCGCGGCATTTAAGCGCCTCGTCAATGGCAACCTTAACCGCGTGCCCTGATTCAGGCGCGGGCAAAATGCCTTCAACGCGGGCAAAGCACTCAGCTGCCTCAAAAACCGCAGACTGCTCCACGGCAACCGCTTCCATGTAACCGTCATGGTAAAGCTGCGATAGCGTCGAGCTCATGCCGTGGTAGCGCAGGCCGCCGGCGTGACTTGCCGAAGGGATAAACGCGGAGCCGAGCGTGTACATCTTTGCAAGCGGGCAAACCTTACCTGTGTCGCAAAAGTCGTATGCAAACACGCCGCGCGTAAAGCTGGGGCACGAGGCGGGCTCAACAGCGATAAACCTGTAATCCCTCTCTCCGCGCAGCTTTTCACCCATAAATGGAGAGATTAGCCCGCCAAGGTTGGAGCCGCCGCCCGCGCATCCTATAATCACGTCGGGTACAATGCCGTATTTGTCGCAAGCCAGCTTGCATTCAAGCCCGATTACAGACTGATGCAAAAGTACTTGCGCAAGCACACTTCCCAAAACATAGCGGTAGCCTTCACTCGTTGTAGCTGCTTCCACCGCTTCAGAAATGGCGCAGCCCAAACTGCCCGTAGTGTCGGGGAAGTCCGCCAGAATCTTCTTGCCCACTTCAGTCTTTGTGGAAGGGGAAGGAGTAACGTCTGCGCCGTAGGTACGCATAACCTCTCGCCGAAAGGGCTTTTGCTCATAGGAGCATTTTACCATAAAGATCTTGCAGTCAAGCTCTAAGTAAGCGCAAGCCATGGAAAGGGCTGTTCCCCACTGACCCGCGCCCGTCTCCGTAGTTACGCCTTTAAGCCCCTGCCTCTTGGCGTAGTAGGCTTGCGCAATCGCGGAATTGAGCTTGTGGCTTCCGCTTGTGTTGTTGCCCTCAAACTTGTAGTAAATGCGCGCGGGCGTCTTTAGCTTTTCTTCCAGGCAGTACGCGCGTACAAGCGGGCTGGGGCGATACATCCTGTAAAAGTCGAGTATATTTTGCGGAATGGGAATTTCGCGTGTTTCATCATCAAGCTCTTGCTTTACAAGCTCCTTGCAAAAAACACCTTCAAGTTCTGCCGCTGTCATAGGCTCATGCGTTCCCGGGTGCAGGATCGGCGCTGGCTTATTCTTCATGTCCGCGCGGACATTGTACCAATATGAAGGCATTTCGCTTTCTGAAAGGTAGATTTTGTATGGAATTTTTTCATCATTCATGCAGGACTCCTGTTATTGTTTACAGAAATATTATAGCCGCTTTTTTTCATTCTAATCAAGCGCCTCTTAGGCAACGCTCAAAAGCCAGTCCGCTCGCCAAAAATAACTACGGGCATTTGATCTGCATTTCGTTTTGCTAACATTTAGAAGCTGTTACATAGCCTCTTAGTTCTTCCTTTAAATCTTTTGATTGAACCTATTCTTGTGTTTTTTCATGGTTAGGGGTATAATCCCCAATTATATTATAAGGCTTGAGGGATTCATGCTATGAAATTTATCTTTTTAGGCCCTCCTGGTGCTGGCAAGGGCACTCTTGCAGCGGAGGCTGCGGCGTTTTATAAAATTCCGCATATTTCTACAGGCGACATTTTCCGCGCGGCAATCCGCGAAAAAACGCCGCTTGGCGTTAAGGTGAAATCTATTATCGATTCAGGTCAGCTTGTAGGGGATGACATCACCATTGAGCTTGTGCGTGAAAGGCTTTCTAATGAGGATGCAAAGTCGGGTTTTATTCTTGACGGATTCCCGCGGACAATCGCGCAAGCTGATGCCCTTGCAGGAATAGCGACCATTGATTTTGCTGTGAATTTTGACATTTCTGATGATGAAGTTATTTCGCGCCTTTCAGGGAGGCTTGTGTGCAAGGGTTGTGGTAAAAGCTATCACGTTGTAAACATGAAGCCTAAAAAGGAAGGTGTCTGCGATGAGTGCGCAGGCGAGCTTTACACCCGCGAGGACGACAAGGCGGAAGCTATTAAAAAGCGCCTTGAAGTTTATAGGGAGCAAACAGAGCCTTTAATTGAATACTTTAGGGGGAAAGGGCTTTTGAAGGACATTGACGCCCGCCCTACAGCAGACAAGGTGCTTGAGCACTTTAAGGCTGAATTTCCTCTTTGAGCTTTAAGCTCAATTCTATGAACCAAGAACTTATCCCATTTTTAGCGGAGCACCTGCCGTGGGTGTGGTTTGCCGTTGCTGTAATCTGCACGGTAATTGAGGCTCTAACCTTTGCGCTTACAACAATTTGGTTTGCGGCGGGCGCGCTTGTCATGGTTTTCCTCTCTTTCTTGCCGATTCCTTTTGCGTGGCAGGCGCTTTTGTTTTTGGCTCTTTCCGCGCTGCTTTTAGCCTTTACGCGCCCCATTGCGGTAAAAAAGCTAAAGGTAGGACGGGCAAAAACCAACGCCGAAAGCCTAATCGGGGGGCGCGGCCTTGTCATAAAGGATATAATGGAATTTGAAAGTGGAGAGGTTAAAATAAGCGGCTCAATCTGGAATGCGCGCGCGGTGGACGGCGGCTCGATTTTAGCGGGCAGCGAATGCGTAGTTGAAAGGATAGAAGGCGTGACGCTTTATGTGCGCGCGTGCTAAAAAGCAAATTAAGGACTGCATTCGTGATTTTGCTTTTAATAGCACTACCCATCTTTCTTCTTATAGTGATAATAGCTTGTATAAGGATTATGCCGCTTCCTCTGCCGTGTCAGGTGTTGCTCTTTTTGGCGATCTCCGCGCTGCTTTGGGGTTTTGCCCGCCCCATCGCCCTAAAAAGCTTAAAATGGGATTGGTAACGACTAAAGCTGAAAGCCTCGTCGGGGGCTGGCCTTGTTGTAAAGGACATACCGCAATCTGAAAGAGGCGAGGTTGAGATAGGCGGCGCTATATGGCACGCGTGCTCTATAGACGGCGACTCGATTTTAGCGGGCGCTGAGTGCACGATAGAAAGAATAGTTGGCCCGACGCTATATGTGCGAGCGAGCAAAAAACATACAGGAGGACATTCGTGATTTATCTTATAATAGCTATACTCATCTTTTTTCTTATTA
>CAYYCW010000147.1:0-3526 GCA_964470435.1 uncultured Treponemataceae bacterium | reverse complement strand
TATAAACTAAAGGCTTTTTATTCATAGCTTTTAGCTTTCCTCTGGCGAAAAGAAAATAATTTTGCCCAAATTAAGCTTGCATATCTCTTGACATTTTTTTCTTAAAACTATAAAAGATTAATCCATCGGCAATGAAGTCGCGGTTATAACGCTTAACGCGTCCGCTTGGCGAACTGCAAGCTAGGCGGGTGGTAAAATGTTGAGCGTAAACTTGCGGCTTTTTTTCGTTTGCAGGGCAAGGATGCCCTAAAAAGTTTTTAGCAATTTACGGCAAAGGTGTCGGATGTTTTTCGGCAGCTTTGCCTTTTTGTTTTGGAGGTGTTTTGATGACTGAAGATGTAACTGGAATCTTTGGGGAAATGGTCTTTGACGAATCTGTTATGCGCGCCCGCTTGCCAAAAGATACGTTCAAGCAGCTGATGAGGACAATTCACAGTGGTGAAAAGCTTGACGCGGCTGTTGCAAACATTGTAGCCAATGCAATGAAAGACTGGGCGCTAGAAAAGGGAGCTACGCATTTTACGCATTGGTTCCATCCACAAAATGGCGTTACGGCGGAAAAGCATGACAGCTTTTTGGCGCCCGCCGGCGGTGGTAAGGTGATCATGGAGTTTTCAGGAAAGGAGCTTGTGCAAGGCGAGCCTGACGCGTCCTCCTTCCCTTCTGGCGGGCTTCGAGCTACCTTTGAAGCTCGCGGCTACACAGCCTGGGATCCCACCTCTTACGCCTTTATAAAGGATGATTGCCTTTGCATTCCTACAGCGTTTTGCTCTTACACGGGCGAAGCCTTAGACAAGAAAACGCCTCTTTTGCGTTCAATGCAGGCTATAAACAGGCAGGCCATGCGGGTTTTGCGCCTTTTCGGCAACGCTGATGTAAAAAGCGTAAACACAACCGTAGGTCCTGAACAGGAATACTTTCTTATTGATAAAAGCGTTTTTGACAGGCGCAAGGACCTAATTTACACAGGCCGCACCCTTTTAGGCCGCCGTCCTCCAAAGGGACAGGAGCTGGAAGACCATTACTTTGGCGCAATAAAGCCGCGCGTGCAAGCCTTTATGCAAGAGGTTAACAGGGAGCTTTGGCGGCTGGGCGTTTACGCAAAAACTGAGCATAACGAGGTAGCCCCTGCGCAGCACGAAATTGCTCCTGTATTTACAACAACGAATATCGCTTGCGACCACAACCAGCTTACAATGGAAATATTGCGCAAGGTGGCGGCAAGGCACGGCATGGTTTGCCTTTTGCATGAAAAGCCCTTTGCAGGCGTTAATGGCAGCGGTAAGCACAACAACTGGTCAATTTCTACAGACACGGGCAAAAATCTTCTTGATCCGGGCGCAACTCCAGAGGACAACGCGCAGTTTCTCCTTTTTCTTTGCGCCATAATAAAGGCGGTTGACGAATACCAGGACCTAATTCGCATCTCCATTGCTACAGCTGGCAACGACCACAGGCTTGGCGCTAACGAGGCTCCGCCCGCGATTATTTCTGTGTTCTTGGGCGATGAGCTTTCAGAAATACTTAAAAGCCTTGAAGAGGGCGTGCCCTACGGCAAGCAAGAAAAGGTTAAAATGCAAATCGGCGTTACTGTGCTACCTGAGTTCCACAGGGACACAACTGACCGTAACAGGACATCTCCCTTTGCTTTTACGGGCAACAAGTTCGAGTTTAGGATGGTCGGCGGCAGCGATTCAATCGCTTGCGCTAACATCATGCTTAACACAGCCGTTGCGGAATCGCTTTGCCAGTTTGCAGACGAGCTGGAAGGCTCAAAGGACTTTAAGGGTGACCTGCAAGCGCTCATTGTTCGCACAATCAAGGAGCACAAGCGCATTATATTTAACGGCAACGGCTATGACGAAGAGTGGGTAAAGGAAGCGGAAAAGCGCGGCCTTTTGAACTTGCGCTCCACGCCTGAGGCGCTTGTTCATCTTATTGATAAGAAAAACGAGGAGCTATTCAAAAAGCATGGCGTGTTTAACAAGGCGGAGCTTGACTCCCGCTTTGAAGTGCAAAATGACAACTATATAAAGATTATCCATATTGAAGCGCTTACCATGATTGACATGGTGCACAGGGATATTTTACCCGCCGCGAACGTGTTTTCACTGCGTCTTGCAAAGACAGTAGAGGCAAAAAAGGCGGCGGCACCTGCGGCAAGCGTGGGCTACGAGGAAGCGGAGCTTTGCCATGTTTCTTCCCTTACAGCAGACATTTACAACAAGGTGCTTGAGCTGGAAAAGGCTGTTGAAGGCGCTGCGAGCGTAACCGAAGGCACTTCCGCATTGGCGCTTTATTACCGCAACACGATTTTTAAGGCGATGGGCGAGTTGCGCACGCCCGTTGACGAGCTTGAAGGTGTGGTGGACAAAAAGCTTTGGCCATTTCCTTCATACGGGGAAATTCTTTTTAGCGTAAGATAGGAGCTTTTAACGGGACTCCTGCCTGCCCTGTCTACCCCACCTGCGCGGGCAGGCGGCAGGCAGGAGGCGGATAAGGCGGCGCACCCTTTTCAAGCTGGCAAAAAATTAGTTTTCTCAAGTAGGCTTTTATGGACGGTCAGTTTTTAGCTCCACAGGGGTTTGGTTTATTATAGGAGCAATCCTTGTGTGGTTTGTGCAGTGCGGTTTTGCAATGGTGGAAACAGGCTTTACGCGCGCAAAGAACGCGGGCAATATCATCATGAAAAACCTGATGGACTTTTGCCTTGGCACAATTGTCTTTTTTTGCTTGAGGCAGGCCTTTCGATGGGCGAAAACGCCCTTTTCGGACTCATATGCAAGCCAAATATGCAGATGTTCACGAACTTTTACCGCTACGACTAGAGCTCGTTTTTCTTTAACCTAGTTTTCTGTACGACAGCGGCAACGATTGTTCAGGGACAACGCGGCCGCTTCGGATGCGCAGGAGCTTACCGTAGAAAATGCTTTAGCTTGCCGTCAAAAATAGCGGTGCTCCCTGTGGGGGATTGCGGCGTGTGGCGGCAGCTTGCAAGCGATGCCTCTCAAGCCCAAGTCAGCGGGTTGACGTGAAAGATGCTTGAAAGCGAAATTAGGCTACCCCAGCACCCAGTGCCAAAAGCTATATGGATTCTGCCTTCCTTATTCTTCGTATTCACGTCCGCGCCCCAAGCTCTGCAAGTCTCGCTTGAAGCTTGCGCTGCACGATACCGGTTGTCGACTTGCGGGGTGTCAATAAGCGTCTTCATAGTATTCTGTCCCCATCGCGGGCGGTATTCAAAAGGGATTTATTCATATTCATCAGGTTTTCTTCTTAAACATTGAACCTAGCAACGTGTTAACTTGCATCTTTATATAGTATAAGCAAATCAGTGCTTTGGTAAAGCATTTAGCGCTATGTTAGAGCTAATAGTTAAGCTCTAGGGCGTAGCTTGCAGCTGACTAGGTTACTCGTCCCGCCCTATACTGTTAGCTGAAATCAAACTCTCCTGCGACCATCCTATTCAGGTAGCGGCCGGGATCTGCGATAAAGTCGTCCCATTTGGCTAGAGGGTGAAATTCCT